>CAQNVT010000122.1 GCA_948844705.1 uncultured Dorea sp. | reverse complement strand
TAGTTTTACTACGTCCCGGATTGCATTTTACCCTGTCCCTTTTTACGCATCTACCCCAGATATACCACATCCTCCTTCGGCGGGTCGGTCAGCTCGCAGTGCGTAAGATACAGCACCGGCTGTTCGTTTCCGGAAGCGGCAACGAATTCGAACTCAAAGCGTGCACAGATATGCACCCATTTTTTCAGAGGAATATCCTGCTTATCCGTAAGCATGCACGGATATCCATAATAGCGCACGTCGTCTGCGCAGCACGTCATAATTTTCCGGACCGGCACGAACATATCATCCTTCATACCCTTCGGGTGAAATGCCTGCGCAGTAAATTCGATCTCCTTATGCAAATACAAATCGGGATGGTCATATGCATCCACATACCAGATGCCAAAATCTGCATCCTCCACCACGATCCTGTCCCCTTTTACATCATACGGCAGGTCCTCGGCAGAAGGCTGGATGATCTGCCCGTCCATCCCCTCGAATATCAGCTGCGCCATGGGATTCTGGACCTTTAATGCCCTGCGAAATCCCGAACGGTCCGTCCCTTCCGGACACCGGTTTACCACGATAAGCTCGGATTCCGTAAGCTGCTCCATCAGGACATTTCTCATATTTTTCAGATACATGTCAAGGGTCGTCCCGTTTACCGTCGAGTACACACCCTGAAGCTGCCAGCTGCGGGGATATTTTATCGTCAGAAGGTCTTCCAGCTTCCACATGCCGTTGTATTCGATCACGATCTGGGCCGGATGATAATTCTTCTCGCAGTTTTTGAAAAATTCTGCATTTAACTGCTCCGGTTCCTCAATATTTAAAGCGATCACTTCCTTTTCATCCAGAAAGTCTTCGGAATATTCCTCCTCCCCCTCTTCGCAGAGAAGCAAAAGTGTAAGTCCCGGCTCTATCCAGTCCTGCTCCATAAGCGTCTCTTTCACAAGCGTCGTTTTTCCGCTGTCCAAAAATCCGGTCACTACAAATACCGGAGTCGGTGCCTGTCCAAACATAATCTAATCCTTCTTTCCAAAAATGCTTTCTATACATGGAATAATTTTAAAAGCTCTTCTTCTTTTAAATCCGTTCCGATCACGCACAGGCGTCCGGTGTAATCGGCCTGGCTGTCCCGGATCTCGTACTCCTCCGGCACAAGATCGAACTGCTTCCATGTACCGTCCTCCATGGAAATGATTCCCTTAGAGCGCAATACCTTCCCATAAGCCTCTGTCTCAGACAATGTCTTTACGATATAATCCAGCTCCTCCGCCGTGTATTTATGCGCCGTCTCCTTTCCCCAGCTCGTAAATACTTCGTCCGCATGATGATGGTGATGGCCGTGGCCGTGATGATCGTGACCGCAGCTCTCACCGTGTTCGTGGTGATGATGCTCATGCTCACAGCATTCCCCATGATTATGACCGCAACTCTCACCGTGTTCGTGATGATGCTCATGATGATGATGCTCATGCTCACAGCATTCTTCATGCTCGCGGTGATGCCCCTCCAGCAGCTCTTCTATCTCCGCGCCATGCTCGAGCGCATGCATGACCGCATCCTTTCCCAGCTCCTCCCACGGAGTAGAAATAATGGATGCCTCAGTATTTTCCTCCCTGAGCATATGCACACAGTCCTCGATCTTTTCGTCCGTCATCATCTGTGTACGGCTGATAACGATCGTAGACGCATGCTTCACCTGATCCTCAAAAAATTCCCCGAAGTTTTTAAGATACATCCTGGCCTTCTTGCCGTCAACAACGGTGATTCTTCCGGTGATCTCAATATCTGCATCTGCCTTTACATCCTCCACGGCCCTTGCTACATCAGACAGCTTTCCGACTCCTGACGGCTCGATCAGCACACGGTCCGGATGATATTCTTCGATTACCTTCTGAAGCGCTTTACTGAAATCCCCCACCAGGGTACAGCAGATACAGCCGGAATTCATCTCCGTAATCTCGATTCCCGCATCCTTTAAAAATCCGCCGTCAATGCCGATCTCGCCGAATTCATTTTCGATCAGCACAAGCTTCTCTCCTGTAAACACCTCATTGATAAGTTTCTTAATAAATGTAGTCTTCCCTGCTCCGAGGAAGCCTGAAATAATATCTACTTTTGTCATAAATGCATACTCCCTTTCTTTACTAATAGTTCTATTGTACCCCTGCAAAAAGAAAAAAGCCAGAATTTCCGGCTTTATCTTTTTCTTTTTATTCCTGATCTCTCAGTTACCCCAGCCCCAATGTCTGTGTCTGCACCGGCATGCCGTCTCCCTGATTCATCTTATATGCCGTCTCAGCCCTTGCGCGTTTAACCTTAAGAGCCTCCGGCGTAGTCTCCGCCTCTTCCCTTGTCATCTCCCGCTCATTAAGCGCCTCGATCGCCTCGCGTTTTGCCGCCGCGGCTTCGGCCTCACGTATCACCTCAGCGCCGGCGTCAACCGTTCTCTGTGCATCGCCCGCATCGGTCTTCTCTTTAACCTCTGCCTCCTCTGAGTCCTCCTCACCGTCTGCATTTTCATCCGGCTTAAGCTCGGCCTCTTTTGCCTCCTTCAGATCCTTCTCCGCCTTCAGACGCTCTTCCTCCGTCGGAAGCTTCGCGTATTTTCCGCTTTCAACAAATTCTCTGGCAGTCTCCTCAAGCGCCATATTTTTCCGATGCTCCTGCATGATAAGCTCAAGCTTCTTCTCCTCGGGTATGGCCGGATTATTTTTAATATTATTTACCGCGCTGAAGGAGGAAGCAGTATGAGCCATCTTCACGCGCTGAACCTCCTCCTTTGTCCTGCACCGCTTCAATTCCTTTTCATAATTCTCCTGCTCCGCCTCGATCTGCTTTACCTTCTGATATTTCTGCGGATCATGCTTCTGCAGGTAATCCATCTCCTCCGCAGTCAGCTTCTTCCCGCTGTTAAGCTTCAGATCGATCTGGCTCGCCATCTTTTTGGAGCCGTCCGCATTTGCCTTCCGGATCTCCTCTGCCTGTCTGCTCACGGAATCCAGCTTCGTGCTCCCGTCGGCGGTAAAATCGCCGCTATTCTTCTTTTTCTGCCATTTCATCTCCATTTCCATATTTCTGGTATATGTATTAAGAGACTGTACTGTAAAAAAGTTCAACCTAAGCACCTTCCTTGCCTGATTATTCTCATCTCTGACCGGTCACCGTTTTACACCGGATCCTTCTCAGCACATCCGCACCCGCAAGGGAGCCGGCGGCTAAAAGGATATACAGCGCCGGTCGGCTGTCATCGCCGGTCGGCGGCGCTTTCTTATACTGCTCCTCCGAACTCTTCTGAGCGTCGGAACCGGCAGTTCCCGTAGAATGCCCGGAATTTCCCGGATTTTCAGACGGATTTCCCGGCTCCCCGGGCGGATTTACGGAATCGCCTTCCTCACGGAAGTAGCGCAGGATAATGGTCTCTCCGCCCTCCTCGGTAGAGGCGGCCCACTCCATGTTAGACACATAATCATAGTGTCCGTCCTCGCCGGTATTACCGTAAACCGCGTCCTTGTAGGCATAGGGATACTCGGTCTGAGAATTCTCCGGCTTCCATCTCCTGTACTTTTCCACCTCCGTATCCTTGTGAGGAGACCCCAACGGAGCGGAAAGGGTCTCTAACGCCCGGGCACCCTCAAAGGTGTAAGTATACTGGCTGTCGCTGCTCAGAGTACCGGAGAAGGAGGAAGCATCCTCCGCCTCGCCGCCGTATCCTGCCCGAGCGACCGCTTCGCTCTCATCTCCGCTTCCCACATCCCCGGAAATATCCTCCGTATCCTGATTCTCCAGCCGTTCCCGGAGGTAATATTCATGGACAACCTTGTAACCGCCTGCCGGCTCTGCCGGATCCACGACGTCCCGATAATAACGCAGGATAATAATCTGCTGTCCGTTCTCTGTAGCCACAATATGCGCGGCGTCGCTGTCGGGGTTGTAATGATAATGATTTGTATCCGTTGGATCCTCACTGACGGGATACAGCTCAATATGCGGAGCAGTGTGGTCGTCAGTCAGTTCGCCGTAGCTGGGACGTCCGTTATAGGTATAACGGTACGTCGTCCCCTGGCC
>CAQNVT010000121.1 GCA_948844705.1 uncultured Dorea sp. | reverse complement strand
TATACCCTTCTCCTGCTGATCCAGTACACGATACCATGGATAATCCATCAACCCTGCTCATTCTTCCCCTTTATACACAGATATCTATCTGTAAAAAACCCTTATTTTTCAACAAAAAATTGCTTGACAAAATGAGGAGGAGGTATCTTTATGACATTCGCACAAAAGGTCAAATCCGCTCTCTGGGCAATCGTGGATATCATGGCCTGCAACACTGCCCAGTTTGTTAAAAACCCTGGAAAGGATTTTTCTCGTGACAGGAAGCTGGGCTTTGTTCAGCTGATCCATTTCTTACTCTGTATGGAAAGTGGCTGCATCAGCCATGAATTATTGAAATATTTTTATTTCCTACCCGATGAAGTCCCTACTGCTTCTGCCCTCATCCAACAGCGGGCTAAACTCCTCCCGGAGACTTTCCGGCACATCCTTTGGAAGTTTAACCTTCGTTTCCCCGCAAAGGGGCTTATGGGGAAGTATTCCCTCATTGCCGCTGACGGTTGCGAATTTAACATTGCACGCAACCCCAAGGACCCTTCCACCTTCCATCCCGCAAGCGGCAGATCAAAAAAGGGGTTCAACTCCCTCCACACCGTTTCTCTGTATGACCTGCTTTCCAAGCGGTATCTCGATGTTGTCATCCAACCGGGCAGGCTGAAAAACGAATTTGCTGCTCTCTGCCAGCTGATAGACCGCTATCTTTATGGCGGCTGTCCAATCTTCGTGGCAGACAGGGGCTTTGCCAGTTATAACGTCTTTGCACATGCCCTGGAAAAAGGTTGTTTCTTCGCCATCCGCGCCAAGGATGTCAATCTGAAACGGCTTCTTGCGGCTGACAGTCTGCCCGGACGGCTGGACAAATGGACGGATGTCATACTTACCCGGTCAAATGCCAGGAAGAAAAGGCTGCATCCGGAATGGAATTCCCTATACCGCCATATATGCAAAGCAGTTTCCTTTGACTTTATCACAGACAGCCGTCCCGAGTACCATATGCGGCTTCGTGTGGTCCGTTTCCAGATAGCAGAAGGGGTTTATGAAAACATCATTACTAACCTCCCCACAGATGAGTTTTCTTTGGAACAGATCAAGCACATTTACCATCTCCGGTGGGGGCAGGAAACTTCTTTCCGCGACCTGAAGCATACTATCGGAACCGCAAACTTCCATTCCAAGTCTCCCGAATACATTGAGTTCGAGATTCTCTGCCGGATAATCCTGTATAATTTTTGCACCATCATAACTATGGAGGTTCCCATTGAAAAGAAAACAGAAAAATGGGTATACCAGGTGAATCTGTCCATGGCAATAAAAATATGCTTTGCCTTCCTTTCAGACCATGTAAACCCTGGAAATGTAAATGACCTGATCAGCCGTTATATACTGCCGATCAGGCCAGACAGAACCTATAGCCGAAAGCTACGGTTCCAAGCACCTGCCAGTTTCGCCTACCGTTTCGTGTAAAGCGGAACTGTCTCTAACAGCATATCATTTTTGAGGCAGATATGCAATCTGTCTATTTGTCGTACCCAAAAACTTCCCATTATACTAAGGATCCGCTTATAGAACTTCTGGCAGTTGGAAAAATCCCCATATCCTTCAGTATATAGCTGATTTACGATGAAAATCCTCCTGACTGGTTTTGCTTAACTTAATGACATTGGCTGTGAATAGTAACGGCAGCACATTTATTCTGAAAATATAAATTCCCGAACAGTTGAAGCTGCTTCATTCTTCCTGTATAATATTAATATGATGACCCATAAAAACATGAAAGGCGGGCCCAAAATGGAAGGATGGAGGCAATTAGAAGCAATTATGGAATATCTCCGGGACTTGAATCTCGTATCAATATCACTTCGGATCATCCTGTCCATTTTGATCGGAGGAATTCTGGGGATAGAGCGCGGGAGCAAGAACCGGCCGGCGGGTTTTCGTACATATATTTTAGTATGTCTGGGAGCCTCGCTTGTAATGATGACAAATCAGTATGTGTATGTCACGTATGACACCGGCGACCCGGTGCGGCTGGGAGCCCAGGTGATCAGCGGCATCGGCTTTCTGGGAGCCGGAACAATCATACTGACCGGAAGAAATAAGATTATGGGAATCACGACCGCTGCCGGACTGTGGGCGGCGGCCTGCCTTGGCCTGGCGATCGGAATCGGATTCTACGAGGGTGCACTGCTTGGCGGCTTTGCCATCGTATTTACCGTATCCGGTCTTATAAGGTTCGATATCTGGCTCCGGAAAAAATCAAAATATCTGGAACTTTATATTGAATACAATCTGGAAAAGGGAAACTTCGGCGGGTTCCTTAAGTATGCCAGGGAGCACGACCTGGAGGTAAATAATATCCGGGTAAATAAAGGCTTCTCATGGTATGAGCTGAACGGGAGACCGGGAATCCTGAGCTATAGCGTTACCGTGTCCAGCCGGATACCCCGCACACATTCGGATATACTCGAAATCCTTACTCAGGAAAAGGGAATTTTGTTTATTGAGGAAATGTAGACATTATGTAGACTTCAAAAAGGGACAGGGTATTTTCAATTGGGGACGTAGTAAAATTAATTTTACTACGTCCCCAATTGAAGTTTACCTTGTCCCCATTTGAATAATCTCTTCCTGATCTGCTTCATTAAGCTCCAGAAACCGGCATCCGTACTCGTATCTGTATACCGCCTTTTCTACTACGCGGAGCACCTCGCAGTACATGACGGAAACCGGCCTGTCCTCTAAAAGCCTCGCCCTGAGCAGGAACCGGTCGCCTTTATAATACCGGTACTCTGAACCGATGCTTACGCCGCCTATACTGATATTCAAAAGCTTACAGCTCTTCTCGCCTTCATTTGCGCCGTCGGCGGCGGTCACTGTCGCATCGATATCCGTACTCAGGCGGTTGAACGCACGCTCGTTTTCGATTCTGGTAATCACCAGATCCTTAAGCTGCCATATATGCTTTCCCGCAGGACTCATCGTTCCTTCCATAAATACTGCTTTTCTCTCGCAGTCATTATAGCCGCGGACTCTTACGGAAATATCCTCTGTGCCCGTCTTGCGCTCTGTCTCGCCGTCCGTCTCTGAAGCAGAGTACTGATACAGCCGCGCCTTATTCCTCTGCGGATCCTGCAGGCCGGCAACAAAGAGCATCCTTCCCTCCCGGTCCTCCACCATGACCCGCATACCGGAATAAATCTCAAGCTCCCGCATGCTTGCCCTGTCTGCTTCGTCTTTCCTCTTAAATAAATTAAACACCACTTGTCTGTCCCTTCCTATGCTCTGATATTTCCCAGGAGCGTCTGTACGTCGGCCGCCATACGGCTGATCTTCCGGTAATTCTCGTACTGTGCCTGCAGCTTTCCGCGCGCCGTAGTCTCAAGCCCGTGATTCTGCATTTCCGCCGACAGGCGGGTCCCGATATCCTCAGGCTCTTCCTTATCCTTAAGCGCTTCCTCTTCTCTGGCAATAAGCTCGAGAAAGCTGTTGATCTCTTTTATCAGTCCGTCTGTCAGGCCCGCCAGTGTCCAGAATTCCTTTTCCTCGTCTGACAGCTCTTCTCCCGACCGGGCACGCTCCTCCGTCTTCATCTGTGCAAATTTTTCCGCAACATCCTTCGTGAGCTGATCGAATGCCTGATCCAGATTCTCAAGCTCTTCTTCCTTGGAAAGCTTCCGGTAACGCACGGCGCTTCCGTCTATCTCAAATTCAACGCCGCTGAAATCCTCACCCGTACTTTTATCCAGCGTCCAGACCTCTCTTATGCCGTTTTTATAGCCCTCCTCGATATTCTTCTTCATATCCGCATAGGCTCTGGCAAGGCTCTCCGCATGGCTTGACATCTCACCTGTCTCTCTTCCGGACAGCTCCTCCTCATAACGGCTCATTATGCCGCCGTAAAGCTTGCCGCTTACTCCGTTCGCGCCCTCGCTGTCCAGACGCTGCAATATGTAAGTTCTGCAAAACCCGTCCATCAGGGACAGACCGTCCGCCGCCATAGTCTGGAGCTCATTTTCGTCGTTATTATAATACCCGCCGTTCATCCTGCCAAAATCTGACATTCTGTCCCTTAAATACTCCATCCCCTCAAGCGAGATCGACACCTCGTCATGAGAAGCCGCTCTCTGCTCCTCCAGAAATTTATCCGCAAACTCCACGATCTTCGCACCGTTGTCCGCGATCTTAACCTGAAAATCATTCCAAACATTCAGTTTATCCAGAAGAAATGTGTAATCTCCGTATATTTTCATTCTGTATCACCATTCCTGTTATTGCTAATACTACTGATATATTATCGGACAAATTTCCTCAGAACTTAAGCAGATATCCTGTTTTTCCGGCCATTCATCCTGCAAATGCAGGCTTCCTTGCGATCAGCAGCATAAAAACACTTTCACATCCTTCGGCATCAGTACTACGGAATCTCCGCAGCCGTATTCTTTGCCGCCAGGCAGTTCCTTACAGCCCGTTCCTAAAATAACCTCTGCTTCCTCCGTATTATGATTTAAAAGGAAGAGCACGGTTCCGTTTTTACCTCTTCTTACACATGCCTCCACGCCCTCCGGCGTCTCAAGCACTCCCTTCACACCGGCGCTGCTCACAATATCCCCGGCAAATTCTCTGTAGAAGTCCCTGCTGCTCCTCGTCCCCACATACCAGGCTTTTCCTTTTCCATAAGCATTTACCGTGATCACCGGCGTCTCCTTATAAAAATCCCTGAGATAGCCGCTCACGCACTGCGCGCCCTCAAGATGCATGATATCACAGAGCATATCTGCCGGATATTCACATCCTTTATATACAAATGCATTCTGCTCCCCTTCCGGAAGTGCATCCTGCTCCTCTACCCAGACGCCGAGAATGTCCTTTAGAGTCCCCGGATAACCGCCCGGGTGAACCAGATCGTGCTCGTCTACGATCCCGCTGAAATACGTCGTTACAAAGGTTCCGCCGTCTGCCACAAACCTGCGTATCTTCTCGTCATACCCTGTTTTTACCATATATAAAAGAGGTGCGAATACAACCTTATACGGACTTAGATCATCCTCCGTGCCGATAATATCCACCGGAATATTAAGTCCGTGAAGAGGCGCATAATAGTCCTTCACCGCATCCAGATATTTCATCCGGATGCTCGGGCCCGCGGAATACTCAAGCGCCCACCAGTTGTCCCAGTCGAAAAGGATCGCCGTTTCAGAAGGTGTTCTTCCCTCTAAAAACACATCCCCCAGAGCCTCAAGCTCCTCTCCCAGCTTCGCAACCTCGCGGAATACCCTCGTATCGTCCCTTCCCGCATGGTCGATCACCGCACCGTGAAACTTCTCACATGCTCCGACCGTCCGCCTGATCTGGAAAAACTGTATCGCATCCGCGCCGTGTGCGGCCGCCTGGAGGCTTAAAAGCCTCATCTCGCCCGGACGCTTCAGCCGGTTGTAGGGATGCCAGTTCGTGACGCTCGGAGTCTGCTCCATCAGAACGAAGGAATTCTGGGCTCCCACGCCTCTCATGAGATCGTGATTAAGCGCTGACTCCGCCGGAGTATCCTGCGGCATGGGATAGCTGTCCCAGGATACAAAATCCATGTACCTGGCCCATTTCTGATAATCCAGGTTCTTATAAAAGCCCATCAGGTTTGTTGTGACCGGCACGTCCGGCATTTCCTTCTTTATCTCGTCATATTCCAGCCGGAAGCAGTCCAGCATGCTGTCGGACATAAACCTCATGTACTGCATACTGAATCCATAGGTATGCAGGGGGAACCCGGTGAACTGAAACATCTAAGTAGC
>CAQNVT010000120.1 GCA_948844705.1 uncultured Dorea sp. | reverse complement strand
TTTTAAAGAATGGATCATAAGTCATCTGTACACCTCGCACACCCATGCAGAACTGTATAAAACGCTCCTGAAAATCCTCATTAAGCTTCAAAAACACCTCATGCACGGCCGGATTATTCCGAATTTCCTTCACTACCTCCTCCTGGGACTTCATATTTTCAAAAACTCCCGGCAAATATTTTTGTTTTTCAGATACATTTGTCATACGCATGACTCCTCCTTATTCATTTGTTATTTTGCTGTTATCGGTTATTTCTTCGATACGAAGCCTCCGAATTACAGATGCCAAAAAGCAAGATTCCTACGGAGCGGCCAGAATGCCACCCCATCCATAGAATATATTTTTATCATAGCACGCATACGGTATGCATGCAACTTAAACCGGTCAATCGGCTTAACTTAATGACATTGTGTGTGAACAGTAACCATTTTATCACACTCCAATCTATTACGTGGCAAATTTTAGGCTACCGCTGACAACTCTCATCAACGATAGCCCTTGATTCTACGCTATTTCTTAAAACTTCCCAGACTTCGCCGCTTCCTCGATACTTACTGCAACCGCTACCGTCATACCTACCATCGGATTATTTCCGGCTCCGATAAGTCCCATCATCTCTACGTGAGCCGGCACGGAAGAAGAGCCTGCAAACTGAGCGTCAGAGTGCATACGTCCTAATGTGTCCGTCATACCGTAGGAAGCCGGTCCTGCCGCCATGTTATCCGGGTGAAGCGTACGTCCCGTACCGCCGCCGGATGCTACCGAGAAGTATTTCTTACCCTGCTCGATACATTCCTTCTTGTATGTACCTGCAACCGGATGCTGGAAACGTGTCGGGTTAGTGGAGTTACCTGTAATAGATACGTCCACGCCCTCTTTATGCATGATCGCAACACCCTCGCGCACGTCATTCGCACCGTAGCAGTTTACCTTGGAGCGTAAGCCGTCGGAGTAAGCGGTTCTCTGAACCTCTTTTAACTCGCCCGTATAGTAATCATACTCTGTCTCGACATATGTAAATCCGTTGATTCTGGAAATGATCTTTGCAGCATCCTTTCCAAGTCCGTTAAGGATAACACGGAGAGGTTTCTTGCGAACCTTGTTTGCCTTCTCTGCGATACCGATCGCACCCTCGGCTGCCGCAAAGGACTCATGTCCTGCAAGGAATGCGAAGCAGTCCGTATCCTCCTCAAGAAGCATCTTTCCTAAGTTGCCGTGTCCGAGACCTACCTTCCTCTGGTCGGCTACGGAACCCGGGATACAGAAAGCCTGAAGACCTTCTCCGATTGCCGCCGCCGCGTCTGCCGCCGTCTTACAGCCCTTCTTGATCGCGATCGCCGCACCTACCGTATATGCCCAGCATGCATTCTCAAAACAGATCGGCTGGATACCCTTTACCTGATTGTATACATCAAGCCCGGCATCTTTTGTGATCTTCTCAGCTTCTTCAATCGAAGCGATGCCATAGCTTCCTAATACTTCATTGATTTTATCAATTCTTCTTTCATATGATTCAAATAAAGCCATTTACTTGTCCTCCTGATTTTTATATGTATTACTCTTTCCGCGGATCAATGATCTTTGCTGCATCTGCAACACGTCCGTACTGTCCCTTTGCCTTCTCCCATGCATCATTCGGTGTATCACCTGCTTTGATGAAGTCAGTTAATTTCCCAAGGCTTACAAACTGATAACCGATAATCTCATCATTCTCATCCAAAGCAATACCTGTTACATAGCCTTCCGCCATCTCAAGATAACGAGGACCCTTTGCTAATGTTCCGTACATTGTACCAACCTGTGAGCGAAGTCCCTTGCCCAGATCCTCAAGTCCTGCACCGACCGGGAGACCGTCCTCGGAAAATGCGCTCTGTGTTCTTCCGTATACGATCTGCAGGAATAATTCTCTCATCGCCGTGTTAATCGCATCACAGACAAGGTCTGTATTAAGTGCCTCCAAAATTGTCTTACCCGGAAGAATCTCTGATGCCATAGCAGCAGAGTGTGTCATTCCTGAGCATCCGATCGTCTCAACTAATGCTTCCTGAATAATACCGTCCTTTACGTTCAAAGTGAGTTTGCAGGTTCCCTGCTGCGGAGCACACCAGCCAATGCCGTGTGTCAGACCGGAAATGTCCTTAATTTCTTTTGCCTTTACCCATTTCGCCTCTTCCGGAATCGGAGCCGGTCCGTGATTTGCCCCCTGAGCTACCGGACACATCATTTCTACTTCATGTGAATAAATCATTTTAAAACTCCTTTCAAATACGTATTGTTATTTCTTTAACACCATACGTCATTATTTTCTCATATTATTAAATATTCGTCAATTACTACTTTCCGCCTTTTCACCGCCATTTTACCGCCATTCCCTCCAGAATTCACTGTCGGTTGCGTATTTTTCTATCTCCCGCCTCTCAAAGGATGCTACCAGCCACTCGTAACCGGCATTGTCCGGCGAGTCCTCCTTGTAGTTCAGATCATACCCGATATTGATCCCGTCTCTGTCCAGAAAGAAGTTTACCACATATACCCCGTCCATGCTGTTGCCGGCAAGACTCTCCTTTATCTCCTTTCTGCTGAGCTCGGAAAATACTTCCGCATCATCCTCCCGCATTTTATCAAGCCACAGCCTTATGAATGCATCATTCAGCTCTACGATGTCCTTCACCTGATATACGGTGCCGCTTTTCAAATCAATGTTCACCGTACGCAGATTTTCGGCATAATCATCATAGCTTCCGCGGAAGCTCGCATCCTCAAATGCCACGCTTAGAAGCTCGTCTGATGCAAAGCATACCTTATAACGCACATAGCTTGTGAGCATGGGATATTCTGCCATAATCACCTTTTCCTTAAGCTCGTCAGACGGCTCCAGATAAAGTTCCTTCACGGATTCCATGGCGCAATCCTTAAGAATGCCGTTAACCTTTTCTTCCACCCCCTTTTCAAGACCGTCAACTACGGGAAACTGTACGGAAAACTCTATGCCTGTATTCTGCTTTTCTATGTCAAGGACACTGTAGCTGTCCTCCCCGAGCTTATAGGAAAGGTCGTCCGCTATCTCTTCCTTAACGGAATCCAGTCCCACGGGCTTTCCCGTGTCATCCGCCGTATAATCATCATAATAATCATTGTAGTAATCGTCACCATAATAATCATCATAATAGTCATCATAATCATCGTCACCATAATAATCATCGTCATAATATCCGTCCTCGTACCGTCTCTCCGGTACGCCGAATCTTGCACCGGAGCCCCTCATAATAACATAGGTGAAGCTCCCGGTCAGAATCAGAAGAAGGATCAGCCCGCCGATAATCGCCGCCGCAATAAGAAGCGCCGTTCTCATTCCCGGTGAAGATGAAGGCATGTCCGTGATCACCATCTCCATCGGCGTATAACGCATTCCCTTTACGTGCTGCTCAGGCATCACCGAGTGCATGCCCATACGTATGTATTTCGGCACCGCTCCCGGTGCGGCGTTTACAGTGATGCGCCCGACTCCCAGGCGGTGCCTGCAGTGATGATATACTGCCTGAAAAAGCTGCCTCCCGGCGCCCTTCCCCTGGTAGGAGCTTTTGACATAAAACAGAAATATATGACCGATACTTTTTACCGAGATCGTCCCGATCAGCTCCGTTCCCTCAAACACACCGAACATGGTGATCTCTCCGCTCATATGCATAGAAAGAATCGTCTCATATTTTATTGTTTTCCTGAACTCTTCTATCCCCTCTGATGTGTAGGACGGTGCCACATCCTTTATAAACACCGCCCAGATCAGATGTAATGCCGGCAGGATCTCCTGACGGCTCAATTCTCTTACCTGCACGTATTTCTCTCCTTCTTGTTTCTGAAAACCTTATCCCCGGTTTGCAAGAAGCTCCTCCCGAAGCAGCGTGAGAGCCCTTACCACCGCATAATCACGGTTTTTCTCCCGATTGCCCGTAAAATGAAACTCCTCTACACGGGTATGCCCTTTAAGATAACAGCCGATATATACAAGTCCCACCGGCTTCTCCTTCGTACCGCCGTCCGGTCCGGCAATTCCCGTCACGCTGAGAGCCGCGTCCGCAACCGCAGCCCTGGCAGCTCCCTCGGCCATCTCCTTTGCCGTCTGTACGCTTACCGCCCCGTACTTCTCCAGGGTTTCGCTGCTTACTCCTAAAAGCCTGCTTTTCGCGTCATTCGAATAGGTGATATATCCTTCGCTGTACACACCGGAAACTCCCGCCACATTTACGATCCTTCCCGCCAGTTTACCGCCGGTACAGGATTCCGCCGTCGTAAGCGTCAATTTCTGATCCGTTAAAAGCGCCGCAACCACATCCTCCAGACTGACTTTTTCATCCTCTGTATAGATCATGTCTCCAAATCGCCGGTACAGCTCCTTTGTTACAGGCTCAAGCAGCCGGTCTGCCTCCTCCTCATTCTTCGCTTTGGCCGTCACCCGAAGGTGCACCTCACCGGTCTTCGCATAAGGCGCGATCGTCGGATTGGTCTGCCGTTCCATAAGATCCGCGATCATTGTCTCCGCCTTACTCTCGCCGATTCCGCATAATTTTATCATCCTGGAATAAATGCCCTCCGGCACCAGCTTATTAAGATACGGCGCAATGGCTTCCTCAAACATGGGCTTTAATTCATTGGGCGGTCCCGGCAGAAGGATCGCAGTCTTTTCCTCTCCCTCGATGATCAGGCCCGGAGCGGTCCCGTTATGATTGTCTACCACGATCGCTCCCTCCGGCACCAGCGCCTGCTTCCAGTTATTTTCCGTCACTCCGGCGGTTTTCATATGGCGGAAATATCCGCTGATACGCTCCTTCGTATGCGCATCCTCATGCAATGCTCTTCCGAAGGCCCGCGCAGTGACCTCCTTCGTAATATCATCCTTCGTAGGTCCGAGTCCCCCGCTTAAGATCACGATATCGGCTCTTTTTAACGCCAGCTTTACCGCCTCCTCAAGCCGCTCCTCGTTATCCCCCACCACGCTCTGATGATAGCAGGACAAGCCGAGCGCGGCACAGCCTTCCGCCAGATACGCCGCGTTCGTATTCACGATATTACCGAGCAGAAGCTCCGTTCCTACACACAATAGCTCTACCGTCATTTTCTACATGCCTCCCTGTGTTAATACCTGTACATTTTTTGCCACATAGTCGATCAGTGACACAATCGTCAGTATTAAGGATACCCAGATTAAGACCGTTCCAATCATATCAAATATTCCGCCGAAATCCGCGATCAGTATAATAATCATCGCCATTTGCGATACCGTCTTGAATTTTCCCCAGTAACTCGCCGCAATCACGATTCCGTTATCGGATGCCACCAGGCGGAAGCCGCTGATAATAAATTCCCTCGCGATCACTACGATCACGAACCATGCCGCAAGCTTTCCCGACGGAATCATACAGATCATGGCGGAGCATACAAGCAGCTTATCCGCCAGAGGATCCATAAACTTTCCAAAATTTGTCACAAGATTTCTTGCCCTTGCAATCTTTCCGTCCAACATATCCGTAAGGCTGGCCACGCAGAAAAGCACGAGGGCGATCCATTTATTGGCCGCTCCTCCTGTATCCGTCAGCATAAAAAACACAAAAAACGGCACCATGATCATTCTTAATACTGTCAGTTTATTTGGTAAATTCATTACATCAACTCTCCTATCAAATCATATTCCAACGCACCGGTCACCTTCACCCGCGCAAAATCCCCGGACATCAGTTCTTCATCCGTATTGATAAATATCAGCCCGTCCACATTCGGCGCATCCCTATAGGTTCTTCCCACGTAGACATTCTCGTCTGCGACCTTTCCCTCTACCATCACGAGAACCTCCTCGCCGACCATATCCTCTGCCTTTGAAAATACGATCTCCTGCTGAAGCTCCATAAGCTCCGCCTGCCGCTCCTCCTTTACCTCCCCGGGAATCTGTCCGGGCAGCTCTGCCGCCGGAGTATCCTCTTCCGGAGAATAGGTAAACACACCAAGCCGGTCGAACTCCATCTCATCCACAAACTCCATAAGCTCCTCATGCTGCTCCTTCGTCTCTCCCGGAAATCCGGTGATCAGCGTCGTACGAAGGGTGATATCCGGCATCTCATTCCGGAGTCTTCCGATAATATCCGCAAGCTGCTTTTTGGAGGTACGCCTTCCCAATATACATCAGATTTGCGCAGCTTCGCAACGTCGGAATAACGCAGCCCAGTAAAGCAGCAGAAGCAAAAAGCATCGCGTACAA
>CAQNVT010000119.1 GCA_948844705.1 uncultured Dorea sp. | reverse complement strand
GGAGCTTGTTTCCGTTCGCTTAGTGCTGAAGAAAGGGGATGCCGATGAATGGCGTTCTGAATGTTGGCAGATGATACGGGAGCGTTCAGACCTGCACTTTCTTTTTTTAACAAAGCGTATTGAACGTTTTATGGATTGCATCCCAGAGGACTGGAACGATGGATACGAAAATATTACGGTTGGTTGTACGGTAGAAAATCAAGACAGGGCTGATTACAGGCTTTCCATTTTCAATAAATTGCCTGTTAAACATAAAAATATTATCTGCCAGCCGTTGATTGAGGAAATAAACCTTACAGACTATCTTGATAATGTTGAATTAGTCGTAGTCGGCGGCGAATCAGACAGAAACGCCAGACCGCTTGACTATGCGTGGGTGCTTTCCGTACGGGATCAATGTATCGCCCACAAAGTACATTTTGAGTTTCGGCAGTGTGGGACACACTTTATTAAGGACGGGAAAAAATACACTCTGTCCACCCGCGATTTATGCAGCCAGGCCAGAAAAGCAGATATCAATTATTGAATAGCCGATGGCTGGCAAATAAGTACGAAATATCACGTACTGACTGAGTAAGGTCTTTTCCTACTCCACCCCGTCTTCCGGTTAAACTCATCCGCCCATTCTTCCGTACAGTACAGCACGATGCATTCCTGATACCCGTCTCCCATGGCATACAGCCGTTTCGGATTCTTTTCTTTTTCAAACACCTGATTCATATAAGCGATCATTCCGGTGTCGAACCAGTCATAATACACCTCCGCGTCATACGCATACTCCGTCCCGTTATAGCAGAATTGAATCCTATGACTCTCAGGTCCCTCCGGGCCTTCTTCACCGCTTACTGCTTCTTCTATCTGGGTAATCTCAAATTCGCCTTCACTGATTTTCCGGATTCCCTCCAGAAAATGTGTATACATCTTCCCGCTGTCAAAGACCTCCAGATCAAAGCTATACACCTGACTGGAATCCGGCATCCAGCTCAGGCTGTCCGGATCATATTCACCCCGCCCGACAGCCGTCAAAAGGAATGCCGGAACCTGCTCCGGCTCAAGCGCCTCCGCTGCCTCCTCCGGCAAATTCTCTATCATCGCCTCCACCTGAGCGATCTTCTCCTCGGTAAGCTCCTTAATTCCTGCCTCTTCTAACAGACGTGCATATTCTCTTACCGTCATAATCCCACTCCCCTCTTCTATAGTTTCTTCCTTTTATTCTGTTTCCCCGGTATTCTTTTCCTCGTGTTTTTCTATAAATTTTTCTCCGTCTGCAACCTGAATAAATAAAAAACGATCAGATTTCTCTTCAAGGAATGTCAGCGCATTCCCTTCAGCCTTAAAATAATAAACCGCCCCGTTTCCTGCCTCTGCATCCTCCGAAAGACAGAGCGTATCCCCGTCCAGCGTCCATTCTCCGATTCCATAATAACTGCTTAAAGGGCCTTCATAGCAGCTGAATGTCCCGTCCTTGTTGATCTGGATCACGAAATCGCCCCCGAAGCCCTCCTTTTCGTAGACATAGGTTTTTCCTGCGATATCATTTTCCCTGACCGTTCCTTTACAGCCTGCTGCCAACAGAGTCAGGATAAATGCCATAAAAACACATCGTATGTGACTGCCAAATATTTTCCTGCACATTCCTTCACGCCTCCTTTTTCACAGCTGCCTGTACATATCAGCTATACAAAAACAGGCGGAAAATACACCCTGTCTTTGCTTCCCCGCCTGTTTTCTTATATTATTTTTTTAATCTTACTTAAAATATGCCACACCGGATTCAAATATCTTCATATCCTGTTCCCCGTAAATGTTCATGGCTACCGAGCGGTCCCGCCTCTCGGAGTGCGCCATCTTGCCGAATACACGTCCGTCCGGGCTTGTGATTCCCTCGATCGCACAGTAGGAACCGTTCACATTCCATTCCTCATGCATCGTGATATTTCCGTTAAAATCACAATACTGGGTTGCCACCTGGCCGTTTGCGAAGAGCTTCTTAAGCCACTCTTCATTCGCCACGAACCTTCCTTCTCCGTGAGAAGCCGGATTCGTGTAGACACCGCCAAGCTTAGTCTGTGCAAGCCACGGCGACTTATTTGACACAACCTTCGTATATACCATCTTGGAAATGTGCCGTCCGATCGTATTATAGGTCAGCGTCGGGGAATCTGCCGTCTGGCCTGTGATCTCGCCGCCCGGAACAAGTCCCAGCTTTACAAGGGTCTGGAAGCCGTTGCAGATACCAAGCACCAGTCCGTCGCGCTCACCCAAAAGCTTCTCTACCGCCTCCTTCATCTTCGCATTCTGGAACGCCGTCGCAAAGAATTTGGCAGAGCCATCCGGCTCGTCACCGGCGCTGAAGCCTCCCGGGAACATGATAATCTGAGATTTACCTATCGCCTCCTCAAATACGTTCACGGAATCGATGATATCTGAAGCGCTCATGTTCTTAAATACCTTTACGATGGTCTTCGCGCCTGCTCTCTCAAATGCTCTCGCACTGTCATACTCACAGTTCGTTCCCGGAAATACCGGAATAAATACTGTCGGCTGTGCGATCTTATGGCTGCAGATATGAACCTCCTTTGCTTCATAAAGGCCGGTCTCTACCTTCTCGAACTGTCCTTCTGCACCGGAATTTGTTGCAAACACGCCCTCCAGAGGTCCTGACCATACCTCTGACGCCTCGACAACCGATAATTCCACATCCCTGTAGGAAAATACAGGCTCATCCTTCACCTCACCGATCACCGTATAGGTAATGGCAAGCTCTCCCACCTTATCTGCTGGAACTTCTGCGATAATATCGCCGAAGGCCGGTGCAAAAAGGTCTCTCTCATCTATATTGTGCTCAAGCTTCACACCCTTCAGATTTCCAAAGGCCATCTTGCTCACTGCCGCGATCACTCCATGCCGGTCAAGCGCATAAGCCGATACGATCCTTCCCGCACGGATATCTCCGGTAAATTTCTCGTATTGCTCCATCACCTTTTCATATACCGGCACATCATATTCATCTGTCATAGTACGGAGCCATACAAGCTTGTTGCCCGCTTTTTTGAGCTCCGGAGTAATGATATCCTTTTCTTTCGCCACATCTACCGCAAAGGATACCAGTGTAGGAGGCACGTCGATATCCTCGAAGGTTCCGGACATACTGTCCTTTCCGCCATCTGCTCGATGG
>CAQNVT010000118.1 GCA_948844705.1 uncultured Dorea sp. | reverse complement strand
TATCCCATAAGCCGCCCCAACAACTCCGCTGATAATGCTTATGATGGTATTGATACTAAAGTAAACGATAACCGAGCCAAGCACTCTATGATTGGAAAATAACTGCCCCAGCGCGATCGACATATATACCATCAAAACATTCTCAGCCGCATAAATCACAGACAGCAGAAACACCGCAAACAGAATCTTACCATAACCTACGGTGTCCGGGAACCCCATTGCCTCCAGCACATCATCTTTATAAGCGATAAATTGCTTCACAAACGGTTTATATATTACCAGAATCAAAACACTCAAACTGACCAGCGCCATATCAATCAGCATCCACACGCTGCCGCATATCGTTTTTGAAGCCAGGAGCTGTCCCCTTGTAACCGGAAGCGTATGAGTAAGATACCCTTCATCAGAATACAGATTCTTATAAAAATGAATCGCCAGCATCAGGATCGTACCAAAAAGCGCGGACATAAACAATATCACATAAACCATAATAACCACCGTCATGATTACGGTACCCATTTCGGAATAGAAAGCTCCAATGGAGCCGAGCGTCCCGAGGATCGTCGCAAGAAGTGCCGATACAAGAGCCAGAAGCACGGTTCCGGCGATCATCCTTACAAGCTCCGGCGTTGTAAAAAGCGTTATGTAATTGTGCAGGGAAAATCCCCGGATTGCACCGATATTCGCAGCGTCCGTAAAGCTGTATACCGCCAGGACAAGGATCGGAAGATACAGAAAGCAAAGGACCAGGATAATTATGATACTCTTCCACATTTTTCTCATCATAGCAGGGTTCCTCCTCTCGTATTCTCTTCCTCAATCCCTCTTGTCATAACCGTAAACAGGCAGACAATTCCAAGAAGAATCAATGCGATCATGGATCCGCCGTGCCAGTTATATGCCGCAAAATAGCTTCCGATCAGGCTGCCCATGATATAGGTGCTGTTGTACAGCATATCCAGCACGACGTAATTTGTCATCGCCGGCAGAAATACCATGGATACCCCGCTTATAATTCCCGGAAATGAAAGCGGAAGCGTCACCTTTAAAAATGCCTGAAGCTCTCCTGCTCCCAGGTCCCTGGCCGCTTCTAAAAGAGCCCCGTCAAGCTTCGAAATCGTCGTATAGATCGGCAGAATCATAAACGGCAGAAAATCATAGCTCATGCCAAGCACCGTATTAAGAAACGGATGATAGGCAAGGCTCCCCTCAAGCCATGTAAGAATCTCCTTTAACGCCGTGATCCGCAGGGAAAAATTGATCCACATCGGCATAACAAACAGCATAAGGATCACAGATTTTGCCGGGAGCTTACTGGTCGCCAGAATATACGCTGCCGGATAGGCCAAAAGCAGGCAGATCACCGTCGTAACCGCCGCGATGCCAAAGCTGTAGCAGAGTGTCCCTAATGTGTTCGGGTCAGAGAAAAAGCCTGTCAGATTTAAGACCGTAAATTCTCCCTGTCCGTTTGTAAATGCATAGTAAAACAGCACGAAAAGCGGAGCCATAACAAACAGCAGCAAAAAAAGTGCATATGGAATTCCCAGGCTCTTCCTGGAAAACAGATATCTGTGCATGGGTATCCCTCCTATTTCTTAACTGTAAAGAGCATCTTCTCCACCGGCATTAAAAGCCCCACCTGATCCTCCATATTCCACAGATACTCGTCATCCACTACAAAGTCTTGTTCCAGATCCGTATGGATGACATAGCTGTAATGGTCTCCCTTGTAGATCAGATTGCTGATATAGCCCTGTACAAGCCCTTCCTCCTGCTCATCCGTAAGCTCAATATCCTGTGGTTTAATGGATATCCTGATCCGTATTTTTTTCAGGTCAATCTCGGAACCGGCGGCATCAAGAAGGGTTCCGTCCTCATCCTGCCTGCTTCCCTTTATGATACTGGTAAGCGGCACCGGAAGCACCGTTCCGTTATACTCAAGCTCGTTATTCTTATTGATCTCGGCCGCAAAAATATTCGTGTGATCCTCCGCGATCATAATGTGGATATTATCCGGATCCACATGTACGCCGACATGATCCCCTGCCGCCGCCAAATGTACGGACTGGGCAACGATTTCATTTTTACCGGATTCCACGGTAATTTCATAATGCATTCCCTTAAAGATGACAGAGGTGACAACTCCCTTGATCCTGCCCTTTTCCGGCGCAGTCAGGATGACGTCCTCCGGGCGCACCACCGCCGTAATATGGGTCCCCTCCTCCACGTCGTCCACGCAGGCAAATTCCCCGCCGCAGAATCTGGCCTTAAGCTTCCCTGTCATAATTCCGTTAAAAATATTACTGTCTCCGATAAAATCCGCCACAAACGCATTGGCAGGCTCATTGTATATATCCTCCGGAGTACCGATCTGCTGCATCTTTCCCTCCGCCATGACGACAATCTTATCTGACATGGTAAGAGCCTCTTCCTGATCGTGAGTTACATAGATAAAGGTAATCCCAAGCTCTTTATGCATCTCCTTAAGCTCCAGCTGCATTTCCTTTCTCATCTTAAGATCCAGGGCCCCTAAGGGCTCATCCAGAAGAAGGATCTGCGGCTCATTGACCACCGCGCGCGCTATGGCGACTCTTTGCTGCTGCCCGCCGGAAAGGGTATCTATGCTCCGCTTTTCAAAGCCCTCCAGATCTACCAGCTCCAGAACCTTTTTCACCTTTTTTATGATGACATTTTCCGGTGTTTTTTTCTGCCGCAGTCCAAAGGCTATATTTTCATAAATATTCATATGCGGAAATAAAGCATATCTCTGGAATACTGTATTGATCGGCCTCTTGTTCGGCGGAAGCTCTGTGATCGGCTTTCCGTTTAACAGAATCTCCCCCTCCGTAGGCAGGTCAAACCCGGCGATCATCCGAAGGGTTGTCGTCTTTCCGCAGCCCGAAGGCCCTAAAAATGTAATAAACTCTCCCTTTTTTACCTCCAGGTTAAAATCCGACACCGCACTGAAGCCGTCCTCATAGGTCTTTGTAATGTGCCTTAATTCAATAATATTTGTCGTCTGTTCCATCTCTTCCCCCACTTTGTATCTTAATTAAAATGTAGGCGGCGTGCTGACCCAGATAAATTTTGCCGGCCTGCCGCCAGGATTCTCAATGCGATGCCTGCGCTTTGCAGGATAGTAAAAGCTCTCGCCGGCCTTTACCGGATAAACCTTATCTCCAAGGTGAAGCTTAAGCCGCCCCGATATCAGATATCCGAATTCCTCTCCGTCATGAGGCTTATCCTCCTCCAACGATTCATGCGGCCCTACCACTACTAACAGCGGCTCCATCTGATACCTCTGCGCTGTCGGGACGATCCACTGGATACTGTTGCCTGCATCATCTACCTTCTCGAAAAAGCCTTCCTCCGAAAATACAATCCGCTCCTCTTCCGCTTCCTTAAAAAAATCTGACGCCGTAGTCCCCAGACACTCGATCAGATCGAGAAGTGTCACGATGGACGGCGATACCTGCCCTCTCTCCAGCTGAGAGATAAAGCCCTTCGTAAGCTCCGTTCTGTCAGCAAGCTCCTGCTGTGTAAGTCCGTTTCTGTTTCTCAAATCCTTAATCTTTTTCCCTATATGCTCATTCACATATTCCTGTTCCATAAAAAGTCTGTCCCTTTCCGTCCGCAATATCTCTAAACTAAAAATAATTTTATACTAAACTTCTCACGCTGAATACATTATACTACTATTAAACTTTTTGTCAATCATTATTGTCATTTATTTCCGGCATTATTTTCGCCGGATTTTCGGCAAACAAAAAGAACCAGACAGCTTTTACTCCGGTTCCTTCTGATTCTGCTCTTTTTTCCATTCCTCATAGTTTTTTATTGTCTCGCTTGTCCCCCGCATCTCCCGTATCTCCGTCACAACTGTCCGTAAGCTTATCCTTCCAGGAACTCAAGAACCCTTCGGTTAAATACCTCCGCATTCTTATTTGCGATAAAATGACCGCCTGCAATAATTGAAAGCTCTGCATCCCGGATCCCCGATGCGATCAGCCTCGTATGCTCCTCCCGGATCATGTCGTTTGCGCCTGCGATCACCAGCGTCCTTGCCCGTATCCTTCCAAGCTCCCTTGCCGGCACGTCAGGATCATTGACCATAAGCCCCAGCATTTCTGCGTTTCTTTCTGCCTTCTCACTTTTTCCGGAAAATTTCTTCGCAAACCGGTACCCGATCTCTATGGGAAGCTGTGTCCTCCTCTTCACTCCTCCGGCATTCAGATTCGCTCCGTTCAGGATCAGCCTGTCCACCCGTTCCGGATACCGTATTGCAAATATCATCGCAATATTTCCGCCATCCGAAAATCCAAGCAGATGTGCTTTCCCGATCCGGTGTTCATCCATAAACTCAAGCAAGTCTTCCGCAAACTGGCGGATTGTAAAGGGCTTTTCTCCCCGGGGCGTTTTTCCGTGGCCCCGCGTGTCTATCGCGTACACATGATATCTGCGTGAAAACTCGGTAATCTGATGTTTAAAATAGCTGCTGTCTTCTCCGTTTCCGTGCAGGAGAAGTAACGGGAAGCCCCGTCCCTTTTCAATATAGAAATGTCTGATATCCATAGTCCTCCCTCAGACCTTCTTTGCCTTCTTTTTTTTCGGCATGGGAAGCTCTTCGTAAATCGCCTCAAACAGCCCCTTCAGATACTGCGCACTGTCTACATTTTCTACCAGCAGCATATCCTTTGCCCCTTCATAGGGCGGTTCCAGAATTCCGTCCGGAATATATTTTTTCGCGGCCTCCACCGGCTTGACCAGCAGGCGGTTATCACACACATACGCGGCGATTTTTCCCTTATAATAGATAATGTATTCTCCCATCATAGACCGGCTGGATATTTCCTCCAGACCGGACAGCTGTTCCATTATAAAACGGATGTAGTCCTTGCTTGTCGCCATATTTTTTCTCCTCTTGAATTTTTAAGTTTATTTTATCAGACATACGTGGAAAAGGAAATAGGAAATCCCAAAAGCTAATAATTCTGCCGCCGGGGCCGCAAGCCATATTCCGGTTACTCCCAGCAGTCCCGGCAGAATCAAGATTGCTGCGGCAAGCAGTACGAATGTCCGTAAAAATGACAGCAGCGCAGATGTTTTTCCACCCGACACTGCGGTAAACACAGACGATATGAACAGGTTCCATCCGCTGAACAGGAAGCTTAAGGAAAAGATCCGCAGGCCCCTCAGGGCAAGAAAGTACACGTTTTCCGATTCTCCCGCAAATATGCCTGCGATCACGGGACTTAAGAAAAAGCACAGAAGAAAAACCCCGCCGGAGGCTGCCGTGATAAATCTGACACAGCGAGAAAGCAGCTTCCTTTGCCGCTCCCTGTCACCGCTTCCGTGATTATACCCGATCAGGGGCGCGGTTCCCATAGAAAATCCGATATAAAATGTATGAAAAAGAAATCCGGAATAATTGATGACCGTAACGGCCGCAACCCCGTCCTCTCCTGCTAGTCTTAACATGGATAGGTTAAAAAGCAATGTGGTTACCGCACCGGCCAGCTGGCCTACCATCTCGGAACTGCCGTTAAAACAGCTCTCTGCGATAACCTTAAGCTTAAAATGCGTTTTTACAAAGCACAAGGTTTCCTTCCTTGAAACACAAAAGAAAAGGATCCCGGAAACAGCCGGCAGACACACCCCGATACCGGTTCCAAGGGCCGCCCCGCGGATTCCCATACCGCAGCACACAATGAAGATATAATCCAGCAAAATATTAAGGACACCCGCAAGGATTGCCAATACCGACCCAAGTCCCGGATGTCCCGCTGTCACAAATAAATTAGCAAAAACAGTCTGAAGCATATAAAATGGCAGAAATAAAAGCATCGTACCCAGATAGCTTTTTGCAAACGGCAGGATCCTTCCTGCGGCTCCAAGAAAGCCAAGGACGGCATCCAGCCGAAGAGCCGTACCAAGCGCAAGCAGAGTCCCGGTCCCCGCTGTAAATAAAATAATCAGCGTAAAATTTTCTTTTGCCTGTACGCCGTTTCCCTCGCCCATATTTCTTGCTATAACCGCATTTCCGCCCGCTGCCAGCATAGTTCCGAGCCCCACCGTCAGGTTAATTAGAGGCGTGACAACATTGATTGCCGCAAGAGCATCCGTACCGGCGAAATAAGATACGAAAACCGTATCGACAATCGTATATAAGCCCTGAAAAACCATCATGATGACCGTAGGCAGCACAAAAATAAAAAGACGCATTCCGCCGAAGTCCCCCGCAAGCCTGTTCCGTCTAGTTTCCATCACAGCCGCCCTCCATATCCGGAACGGAAAGAACAAATCTCTGCGTCGGATAACCAAACTCTGTCAGGAGCTCCCTCTCTGCAAATCCAAGCCCCTTTAAGCCTTTACGATAACCGGTGTCGGCCCTGTCTCCTTCCCGGTAGGTTGTAATGCTTATATCCTGCCCAGGCAAAAACTCTTCCATAAGCTTATCTAAAAACAGCCGTGCAATGTTTCCCTTCCGGTACTGCGGGTGCACGCCAAAAAATTCGATGCTCCCGGTTTCATAAGAAAAAGCCAGCACTCCGGCCGCCAGTTCATTTTCCTTCAGGATCAATGCCTGTCCCTTTTCAATATGCTCTCTCAGCTTCCGAAGATATTGCTCCTCATTCAAATGCGGGTAGCCGTCGATGGCAAGACGCACAAGCTCCATCCAGGCCGGGATATCCTCCTCACCTGCCGTCCGGATTGCTTCCGCCGTAAGTCTCTTTCCTTCCATATCCTCAGAGAGCGAATACCGCAGCTGCAGCGGGTAGAATTCACCCTTTTCCCGGAATTTTGCAGGCGGCAGCTTATACATTGCCTTAAATGCCGCCGCAAATGCCTGCTGGCTCTCATACCCGCAGCATATGGCAATGTCCAGACGTGCCGGATCTTCTCTGTCACCCATGGAAAGCGGCTGGCACTTAATACTGATCGGGCCTTCTGCGATAGTCGGGCAGATCTCCAGCATATGCGCCTGAAGAATTCCTTCTTTGCCCGGAACCAGGTTATAAGTATAATCCTCTAACATGGAGGTTCCCTTTGCGTCCTTCATGCCTGCGGACATCAGTTTCATGATGCGTACCATAGCTGCAACCTTCCAGTCACCCTCTGCACCGAATCCGTATCCTTTTTCCATCAGACGCTGGATAGCAAGTCCCGGAAGCTGTTTCAATGCGCCAAGGTCACCAAAGTGTGTAACGATTGCCTGATAATTCTTCTCCTCTAAGAAACGCTCAAATCCAATCTCAATCTGTGCCTGAACTGCAACGTGTCTCTTAAACTCGTCTGCATCCCTGCCCTCTAAGAGAATCTCATATTTGTCATAATACTCGTCAACCAGTGCGTTGGTATCGGATTCTGATACTGCGCCAACAGCCTCTGCAATCTCATTTACCGGATAAGCGTCAACTTCCCAGCCGAACTTCAACTGAGCTTCTACCTTATCGCCTTCGGTAACTGCAACGTTCCTCATATTGTCTGCCACACGCATCACGCGTACATGGCTGCTCTCTACGATACCGATTGCAGTGCGCATCCAGGATGCGATTTTCTCACGTACAGCCTGGCTGGTCCAGTGTCCGACAACAACCTTGCGCTCGATGCCCATACGTGTTACCATATGGCCCCACTCGCGGTCGCCGTGTGCGGACTGGTTCTCGTTCATGAAATCCATGTCGATGCTGTCATACGGAATCTCCTCGTTGAACTGTGTATGTAAGTGCAGCAACGGCTTACGATACTCCTGCAAGCCCAGAATCCAGGATTTCGCCGGTGAGAATGTATGGCACCATACGATAACGCCTGCGCAGTCCTCATCAATGTTTGCCTCATTGAACGTCTTTCTGATTAACTCATTGGTAATCAATGTCGGCTTTAACACTACCTCAAACGGAAGCACGCCGGACTTGTTCAGCTCCTCGACAATGATTCTGGAATGCTCTGCTACATTTCTCAGGCACTCATCCCCGTATAAATCCTGTGAACCTGTGCAGAACCAAAACTTGTAATTCTTTGATAATTTCATGATAACTGACCCTCCTGTGAAATAATATAATATTTTGTGGCTTTTCAGCCGCAGGCTCCTGACAACGCAAGAGTCTGTCCTTATACTTTTACTTTATTACTTGTATGGTCGTCAATACAAGATGTTTTTTCTGTAGCAGCAAAATTTCCCCGCCTCTTGCAGGACTCCCGGACAATCAGCTCCGGCTCAATGAGAATCTTATTCTCCGCAATCTCCGCGTTGGGATTCTGAATCAGCTCCAACAACAGCTTTGCCGCCATCTCCCCCAGCTTATCCTGCGGGTGGGCTATGGTCGTCAACTTGATCCGGCTGTTCTCTGCAATGAACGAATTGTCATATCCGGTCACCGATACCTGCTCCGGCACGCCAAGCTTGCACTCTTCCAGCGCCTTGATGATTTCCACGGCAATCTGGTCGTTATAACAGACCACCGCGTCAAACGGATAACCTTTACGCACCATTTCCTGCAAGGCAGCAAACGGCTTCATCGCACGGTCTTCCGTATGGAACCAGATAATATTATCGGGATTGTACAAAATCCCCGCCTCCTGCAAAGCCTGGACATAGCCCCGATGCCGCTCCATCCCCTGGGTATCGTCTGCCTTAAACACGCCCAGAATGTTGCGGTGTCCCAGTGAAATCAGGTAATTGGTGACGAGATAGCCGCCCTTGCAGTCATCCATCTTCACCTGGGGCTTATCCTTAATCTGTTCCAGGCACGCCTGAATGAACACATAAGGGATCCCAAACTGTTCCAGACGCTCGTACAGCGAAATATGCTTGCAGAAAATCTCACTCTTGCTGGGCTCGATAATCAATCCCTCAATGTCTTTCTGCAAAAGTTCCTCTAAGCATCTCGCCTCCGCCTTCCGGGAATTGCGCGTATTCTTGAGGATGATGCTGTAGCCCTTCTCGGTCATGACGCTGTCAATCCCCTGAACGACCTTGGGGAAAATATAATCTGACAGATACGTCGTCACGACTGCGATATTGCGGGAAGTCTTGCTATGGCGTACAAGTTCCGAACAGAAAGTCCCCTTGCCGTGCTCTGCATAGATGTAGCCTTCATTTTCGAGAATGGCAAGCGCCTTGCGCACCGTATGGCGGCTGATATTATAACGCGATGCAAGTTCATTTTCTGAGGGAAGTCTGTCCCCCGCCTGAATATCGCCGTCCAATATCATGCGCTTCAAATCTACCGACAGCGTATAATATTTTAATTTCTGACCTTCATGCTTCGCCATCTGTCCCATATCCTTTCCCACATTGACGCTGCTGCTATCTTTTACTATTTTACAACTTGTATAGATGTAAATACAAGTATTTTTAGTAATCTGTTAAAATATATACAAATCCGATAATTTTGTTCAAAATAATGGTGTAATTTATATATTTTTTGTGCAAAATTTCTATATCACTTTTGTCAACAAGACCTTTTGGTACGATACTACCAATTGTAATAAAAATGTGCGAACTCAAAATCTGTGCGTATTGACTTTATCTTATTTTCATGATATAGTGTCACAATCCTGGCAATACAAAGTTTTTGGCAACTCTATATTGATTACAGGCCTTAAAATAGTCTTTACTTAAGCAACCAGAAATGGAGCTGTCGCACTATAAATTAGTACGCAGCTCCTTTGGGCGTTTGACAAACGCCTGTCCAAATCGGGAAAGGAAGTCTGCGGAGGAAAAGAATGTCCTGGCGAGAAGAGATACATTACATTGATAAAGTCGCTTCTGCTGGCGGCCCTT
>CAQNVT010000117.1 GCA_948844705.1 uncultured Dorea sp. | reverse complement strand
TTTTCCATATACTGATTCATATTTTTATTCTCCATAATAATATCTCTGCTCTCCGTCATTGATGATCGCCGTTCCGATCCCCTTGTTAGTGAATATCTCAAGAAGCAGGCAGTGAGGAATACGCCCGTCAAGAATATGCACTCTGGACACTCCGTGCTCGATCGCATCGATGCAGTTGTGAAGCTTCGGAAGCATGCCCCCGCCGATGTATCCGTCCCGCATAAGCTTATGGGCCTCCGTAACCGTAAGCTCCGAGATCAGTGTTTCCGGATCCTTCGGGTCTTTGTAGACGCCCTCAATATCTGTGAGAAAGGCCAGCTTTTCCGCCCGCATCGCCCTTGCGATGGCACAGGCCGCGTCGTCTGCGTTAATATTGTAGGTATTGTAATCATCATCCAGACCTACCGGGCATACGATCGGAAGAAAATCCTTTTCCAGAAGGTCATAGAGGACCGTCGCATTCACGTTCTTTATCTCGCCTACAAAGCCGATGTCCTCGCCGCCCGCATATTTTTTATTGACAGAAAGGAGCTTTCCGTCCTTGCCGCTGATCCCGATCGCCCTCACACCGAGGCTCTCCACCAGCTGAACCAGGCTTTTATTCACTCTTCCCAATACCATCTCAGCAAGCTCCATGGTCGCCTCGTCCGTCACGCGGAGACCGTTTACAAATTCCGGCTCCATACCGACCTTTCCGACCCATTTGCTGATCTCCTTGCCGCCGCCGTGAACAATAATCGGTTTAAAGCCTACCAGCTTAAGGAGTGTCACATCCTGGATCACCTGTGCCTTTAATTCCTCATCTACCATCGCGCTTCCGCCGTATTTTACAACTATGATCCGCCGGTTAAAGCGCTGAATATACGGAAGCGCCTCTATCAGTACCTCTGCCTTGTCAAGAAATTTCTGCATGTCTTTGTTCATTTTGTCCTACTTCCTTTCTATAATGCTGCTATCAGCTTCGGTAATCCGCGTTTATGTCGATATAACCGTGGGTCAGATCACAGCCCCATGCAACAGCTGTTTTGCTGCCCAGCTTTATATCAGCAATTGCCGTCACCTCCGGCTGAGAAAGAATCCTTGTGGCCTCCTCCTCGCTGTAATCTACCGCTGTTCCGTTTTCAATAATTTGAATTTTTCCTGCCCTGCTCTCAAAGAACAAATCCACCTTCTCCGGATCGAACTGTGCTCCCGAATATCCCATGGCACAGAGGATCCTTCCCCAGTTTGCATCATGCCCCGCGATCGCTGTTTTTGTAAGATTGGAGCATACGACCGCCTTTGCCAGTGTTTTTGCCTGCTCCGTGCTCTCGCAGCCGACCGCCTTTACCTCAAATAACGCTGTGGCGCCTTCGCCGTCGCCCGCGATTTTCTTTGCCAGATATTCATTAACTGTATGAAGGGCCTCTGAAAATTTCTTATAATCCTCGCTTCCGTATATGATCTCCGGATTTTCCGCCAGACCGTTTGCCAGAAGAAGCACGGTATCGTTAGTGGAGGTGTCGCCGTCCACGGAGATCATGTTGTATGTATCCGCCACATCCTCACTCAACGCCTTCTGGAGGGCTTCCCTTCCGATCACCGCGTCTGTTGTGATAAATGCAAGCATCGTACACATATTAGGGTGGATCATCCCCGAGCCCTTTGCCATGCCGCCGATCGTCACTGTTTTCCCGCCGACCCCGATCTCAACTGCCAGCTCTTTTTCGCAGGTATCCGTCGTCATAATTGCTTTCGCGGCCTCTGTTCCGCTTTCTATAGATACATTTTTCTTTCCTGCAAGAGCTTCGATTCCTTTTTTAAGCTTCTCGATGGGAAGCTGCATCCCGATGACTCCGGTGGATCCCATCACGACACCCTCTGCCGGAATGTTCAGTGCTTTTGCCGCCGCCTCAGCGGTATCCCTGCAATATCCAAAGCCTTCCTCTCCTGTACATGCATTGGCGATTCCGGAATTCACAACGACCGCCCGGACAGGACTTCCGCTTTCTATAACCTGGCGGTCCCATTTTACCGGAGCCGCCTTTACTACATTTGTAGTAAAGGTGCCTGCCGCCGTGCAGGGCGCCTGGCTGTAAATAAGAGCCATGTCCGTGCGGTCCTTGTATTTAATTCCTGCTGCCGTGCTTGCTGCTTCATACCCTTTTGCTGCGGTTACTCCGCCTTTTATCTGTTTCATAATATCCTCCTTGTTCTCCTGTTATTTTTTTATAGTGAACGACAAAAATGTTTTCCTTTTGTCGTTCACTATAGTATTATCCTTCCTGTTTAAATAAAGGCTGTAATATTTTCTTCATTTAACGTAAAATCATAATAATTCAGATCCTCTCGTTTTGTCCAGCCTATTTCCTTCCAAAATGCATTTCCGATATCATTTTTCGTAAATGCAATGAGTGATACTTTATTGATCTTCTCTTTTTTCAGTGCCTCCATCGCAAAGACTACCATAGATTTTCCGATTCCTCTCATACGGTATGCCGGATCCACGCATACATGATAGAGACATCCCCGCCTGCCGTCGTGCCCGCAGAGAATCGCCCCGACGATCTTGCCGTCCTCTGCCGCGACAACGCTTGTAGACGGATTCCGAAGGAGAAATCTTTCGATCCCCTCTCTGGAATCGTCCACGCTCCGGATTCCGAAACCGCTGATTTTCTGCCAGAGTGCGTATACCTCGTCATAATCTTCTGCCGTCATTACTCTTAACATTTTATCCATCTCCTTATCTTTATACCTCGACGGACGAAGTCCGCCCATCCCGAAGGGATCTGAATTACGGTGTACTCTGGAGTATACCCACAGGGCATCCCGTATTACATGCTCCTGCCGGAGCGGGCGGACTTCGTCCGTCAAAGCATGCTTACGGAAACACAGGAACAAGCTTTAAGCCTTCATCCTCGGCAAGCCCGAACATCAGATTCATATTCTGCACCGCCTGGCCGGCCGCTCCCTTCACCAGATTGTCGATCGCTCCCATCATGATAATGCGGTTTGTCCTTGGATCAAGCTTAAATCCGATATCCACGTAATTGCTGCCCTCTACCCATTTTGTCTCCGGACATATGCCCTCCTCCGTCACACGGATAAAGGTTTCTTCCTTATAATATTTATCATAAACCGCTTTTACCTCCTCTGCGGTAACCTTCCTTTTAAGCGATGCGTACTCTGTCGCGAGGATCCCTCTGTTCATCGGAACAAGATGCGGAGTGAAGCTGATCACCGTATCCTCACCGGATGCGTATCCCAGCTGCTCCTCGATCTCCGGAGTATGCCTGTGGGAAGCAACACCGTACGCCTTCATATTTTCATTTACCTCACAGAAAAGATTCGGCACCTTCGCACCCCTTCCCGCTCCGGATGTGCCGGATTTTGCGTCTATGATGAGTGTGCTCATATCGATGATGCCCTCCTTCGCAAGCGGATAGGCCGTCAGGATAGAGCAGGTCGTATAGCAGCCCGGGTTCGCCACCAGTCTTGCGCTCTTTATCTGCTCCCGGTTGACCTCGCAGAGCCCGTATACCGCTTCTTCGATAAACCGGGGACTCTTATGCTTAATACCGTACCATTTTTCATAAGTTTCCACGTCCTTGATCCGGAAGTCCGCACTCAGGTCGATGACCTTTGTCTTCGACAAAATCTCCTCATTAATCACGGATGCGCAAAAGCCCTGGGGCGTCGCGGTAAAGATCACATCCGCCTGGGCGGACAGCTCTTCTATATTATCATCCAGGCATTTCGCATCTACAAGCCGGAACATATTTCTGTATATATCCGCATATCTCTGGTCTATGTAGCTTCTGGAGCCGTACCATACGATCTCCACATCCTTATGTCCCGTCAAAATCCTTACTAACTCGCCTCCCGCGTAGCCGGTGGCACCGATAATACCTGCTTTAATCATCATATAACCTCCTTGGGGGACGTAGTAAAATTTGCAAAGCACGCCTTCGGTGAATTTTACTACGTCCCAGATTGAAAAAACCCTGTCCCAATTTAAAAGACTTGCATAATTATACATCTACAATGCATAATATGCAAGTCTTTTTTTATAAATTCTTACTTGTTTAAAATTTGGGAAAATTCAGCTCTCTGCCACCCTGCTGTTATTGCACACCGAGAGCAGGATCCCCATATAGAAATAAGATATCAGAAGAAACGCACCCCCGCTTGACAGAAACGGCATATATGCAGCACTGGGGGGAATCACACCGAAGTTCATTCCCAAATATACAATTGTCTGAAAGCTGAGAAAAAGCACACATCCCAGGCTTACCATAGAACCAAACTGATTTTTCTGGCGTTTTACAGTCCAAAACAGAAAGCCCCAGAAGCCGAGCACCAGTACTGTAAGTACAAACCCTTTTCCTGTACCCAGATAACCGAAGAGGAATATCCACAGATAGGCGTTACTTATTTCATGAAACGCATTTACCATAAGAAAGCTTTCTCCTCTTACCGCCTGCGCCGTTTTTGCCACCTCTCCCGTAAAAGAACCGTACACTACATATTTTTCCGGATGCAGCCATGCCTCGATCCTTGCCATCTGATACCCTGCCAAGGGCTTCTTTCCAAAATATAGCATGATTATTCCCAGTAGCAGCAATGCCGCAAGGAGAAGAAAGCACCAGAGCTTTACATATAATGACGCTCTCTTTTCTCCGAACCATTTCTTATATATTGCGGCATGTATAAGAATCAGAACTACACCGCCGATGATAACAATGCTGGATAACATATAATAGAAAATCATAATTGCAAACGGGATACACAGACATCCTATGCTTTTTACCAGCCCCATTATCCCCTGCCCTCTGAAATGATACAGTATTCCCGCATAAAAAGGAATCATCAGACAGGACAGCTGCGCAAGGTACTGAGGCCGTCCATTTACAAGGGAACTCTTTATAATGCATAAAATAAGCAGCACATTTATTAAAATCCAAAATACAACGGCATATTGATTAATCATCGTATAATCGGCCCAGCAGATCAGGAGCATAAGGAAAATTCCGACAAATGTAAATATCAGATGCTTTCTCATCACCTCGTCTGTAAATAGTTCCGTCCACGGATGTTCTACCGAATATGTTCTCGAAAAAACCACATATTGAAGAATAATTCCCAGCAGGCTGATAAGAAGAACCCCTGCCAGCACGCTCCATTCCATCCTCGGCCTGTGTATCCTGTCCAGAGCGACGCCTGCCTCCACGGGGTCTCCCATCTCAAGAACAGCGGCCTCCTCCGCTTCCGCCTCCGTCATGCCTTCCACAATAAAAGCCTTTTTCTGATCCTCAATATGGTTCTCTATCTCCGCTATAATCGCGGGGCGGGCACGCCTGGTACGGATCTGTTCTGCCAGAACATTAAGAAATTCACGCCTCTCCATAGCATACACCTCCAAGAACATTTGCCACCGCCTTTGTATACTCCTTCCATTCCGCTTCCTTCCCCTTAAGCTGCTTTTTCCCGGCCTTCGTAAGGGAATAGTATTTTCTCGTCTTCCCCAGCACCTCCTGCTCATAGCTCTTTACATATCCCTTATCCTCCATGCCGTGAAGCAGAGGATAGAGCGTTCCCGCCTTCAGCTCAAATACATTTTCTGATCTTTCGCGCAGGCTCTCGATCATTTCATACCCATACATATCCTTTCCTTCCAGAAGCTTCATAATCAGCATCATCGTGCTTCCCGAGATCAAGCTTTTATCAACAGCCATCACATATCCTCCTTTACATATTTACCTTTTATATAGATAATCTATATATCGTCCATCTACATATTATATCGGTAATCTATATATGTCAAGCCCTTTTTAACATCATTTTTACCGTACGTTTATCCGTTTTATGCATTTCGTTTGTATAAAATGTATATTATTAACTTTTTTATAAATTTTTCTTGCATATTTATAAATTTTGGTGTATAGTATTGCTTGCAGTTAAGAAAGCAATCTATTTTACATAAAAAGCATTTATTAAAGGAGGTTATTCATAATGAAAGAAAAAGTTATATTAGCATATTCCGGCGGCCTTGATACTACTGCCATCATCCCGTGGTTGAAGGAGAATTTTGATTACGAGGTAATCTGCTGCTGTATCGACTGCGGACAGGGCGAGGAGCTTGAAGGCCTTGAAGAGAGGGCAAAGCTGTCCGGCGCGTCAAAATTATACATAGTGGACATTACGGACGAATTTTGTGACGAATATATTGTTCCATGCGTTCAGGCGCATGCCGTCTATGAAAACAAATATCTTCTCGGAACCTCCATGGCACGTCCGTGCATGGCAAAGCATTTTGTAGAGATCGCCCGCAAGGAAGGAGCATCCGCCATCTGTCACGGGGCTACCGGGAAGGGAAATGACCAGATTCGTTTCGAGCTCGGCATCCATGCCCTGGCACCGGACCTTAAGATCATCGCTCCATGGCGCATGACCGATATATGGACCATGAACTCACGCGAGGAGGAGATCGAATACTGTAAGCAGCACGGCATCAACCTTCCGTTTGACGCAAGCCACAGCTACAGCCGTGACCGCAACCTGTGGCACATAAGCCATGAAGGGCTTGAGCTTGAGGATCCGTCCCTGGCACCGGACTATGATCATCTGCTTGTCTTAAGTGTCACACCGGAAAAAGCGCCTGATGAGGCCGAATATGTTACCATGACATTTGAAAAAGGCGTTCCGAAGAGCATCAACGGCGAAGAAATGAAGGTATCGGATATTATCCGGAAGCTTAACGAGCTTGGCGGAAAGCACGGCATCGGCATCTGCGATATTGTAGAAAACCGAGTAGTAGGCATGAAATCCCGCGGAATCTACGAGACACCCGGCGGCACAATCCTTTACGAAGCACATCAGCAGCTGGAAGAGCTTATCTTAGACCGGGCAACCTATGAAATGAAGGAAGAAATGGGAAATAAGCTGTCGCAGATCGTATATGAGGGCAAATGGTTCACACCGCTTCGCGAGGCAGTTCAGGCATTTGTAGAAAAGACGCAGGAATACGTGACCGGCGAAGTAAAATTCAAGCTGTATAAGGGCAACATTATCAAAGCCGGGACAACATCACCGTATTCACTGTACAGCGAATCACTGGCAAGCTTTACGACCGGCGATCTCTATGATCATCATGACGCTGACGGATTTATCAATTTGTTCGGACTGCCGCTTAAGGTTCGGGCAATGATGATGCAGGAATTAGAAAAGTAAAATCGGGGACAGGTTGTTCCCGAAGGAGTCCCGGAACATCACCAGGGAGTCCTCCCCGCCGCCATGGGTCATGATGGTCAGGTTTTCCGCCGAGCGGATGGGGACATCATATTCTATGGTCAGTT
>CAQNVT010000116.1 GCA_948844705.1 uncultured Dorea sp. | reverse complement strand
GTTAATCAATACGCTGAATCAGGTGCCGGTGGTAAATGCGGATGTTGTGACAGGGTTTTCTATCTGCATTCTGCTGGTGGTTGTGTTCGGCGTAAGCAAGGATACCTTTATTCCGCTGGTGGCAGGGCATGTGACGCTTTGTGCGCCCTTTGTGTTTTTGTCGGTGGTTCCGAAGCTTAAGCAGATGGATCCCAGTATTTACGAGGCGGCTCTGGATCTGGGGGCAACACCGTTTACTGCGCTTGTAAGGATCGTGATTCCACAGATATTTCCAGGGATCGTTTCCGGATTTGCGCTGGCGGTTACGCTTTCGCTGGATGATTATTTTGTGGCTACCTATACGAAGCCTGCAACCTTCGATACGATCAGCACCTATGTGGTAAATGCGACGAAGGGGGCGCAGACGACGATAAAGACTGCACTGTGGGCGCTGTCAACGGTGATTTTTCTGTTGGTAGTATTATTTACTGTTGTTATGAATATACGGGCCGGGAGGCAGGTTCAGGAAAGGAATGGCGTATGAGGAGAAGAAAAAAGGCGGTTTTTTGTTTTTTGTGCTGTGCGGCGCTTTTCTTGTCCATGCTGCTTCCCGTGACGGCTGCCGCCGCAGGAAAGCGGGCCGATAAGCAGGTGACTCTGAGGGTATGCAACTGGGAGGAGTATATCGATCTGGGAGACTGGGACGAGGAAGATGCGATAGACCTGAAGAGCGGAGATATTATCGGGAAAAATTCCATGGTGGAGGATTTTACGGACTGGTATTACGATAACTACGGAATACGGGTAAAGGTAGAGTACTCCACATTCGGCACGAATGAGGACCTTTATAACATGCTGACTCTTGGGGATACCTATGATCTGGTATGCCCTTCAGAATATATGATTATGAAGCTGATGACAGAGGATCAGCTTGTGCCTCTCTCGGAAGAATTTTTCGACGCTTCCGATAAAAATAATTATTATATAAACGGTGTATCGCCTTACATTCGTTCTATTTTTGAAAATAATGAGATAGACGGAAAGCCCTGGAGTGATTATGCCGCAGGGTATATGTGGGGCATCACAGGGATCGTGTATAATCCGGAGATGGTGAATGAGGAGGATGCTTCGAGCTGGAAGATTTTGAACGATTCGGATTATTACAGGCAGATTACGATAAAAGATAATGTGAGGGATTCATATTTTGCGGCGGTAGGCGCCATAAAATCAGAACTTCTTACCTCCGGGGAATTTGTAAGTGATCCGGATTATCTGAAAAATCTGGAACGGGAGATGAATGATACCTCTGAAGATACGATCGCCAGGGTTCAGGAATATCTTCAGGATGTGAAGGATAATGCCTATTCCTTTGAGACGGATTCCGGAAAAGCCGATATGGTTACGGGAAAGGTGGCAGCAAACTATCAGTGGTCCGGAGATGCGGTCTATACGATGGATCAGGCGGACGAGGATGATTTTCCGCTTGCCTTTGCCGTTCCGAAGGAGTCCACGAATATTTATTTTGACGGCTGGGTAATGCTGAAGAACGGGATCGGAGAAGACGCGGCGAAGCAGCATGCGGCGGAGGCATTTATTAATTTTAATTCCAGAGCAGACAATGCGATCCGTAATATGAATTATATCGGATACACATCCGTGATTTCCGGCGGCGACGACGGGCGTATCTTTGAATATGCCGACTGGTGTTACGGCGCGGAAGAAGGCGAGGATGATGTGGCGGAGTATGATCTCGGATATTTCTTTGGGGACGGAAAGGACGGCGAAGGCAGGTATATCATCACGGCGCCCTCGGATCAGGTGAACCGCCAGCTGTTTTCCCAGTATCCTTCAGAGGAGGCGATATCCAGGGCGTCTTTGATGGTATGCTTTGACGATGAGCAGATGCAGGCGATTAATCAGATGTGGATTAACGTCAGATGCTATAACATTCATGATGTGCCGGTATGGATCTGGATTACTGCCGGGATCTGCGGAGGAATTCTGGCTGCGGCAGGAGGGAAGCGGTTTATTGGAAGCAGAGGATATTTTTCTTAAAAAGGCGTGCTTTGAGGATTGGGAAGCGATGTACAGAAATGTCTGGTCAAGGCCCGAGGCCGCCAGATTCATGGTGTGGCAGGTGACAAAGGACGAGGAGGCGGCAAAGGAACGGATGAAGCGGACGATTCTGTTTCAGGAAACACATGATACTTATCTGGTCTATGAGAAGAAAAGCGCTCAGGCGGTTGGATTTGCCGGGATAGGCGAGATCGGGCCGGGTATTTATGAGGAGACAGGAATCGCCTTTGGGCCGGAGTATGTGGGAAAAGGTTATGGAAAGCAGGTCTTGCGTCTGCTTTTGAAGTACTGCGAAGAGGTTCTTTGCGGGAAGGAATTTTTTTATCATACGCGGCCGGATAATGCGGCTTCAAAGGCTCTGGCATTATCCTGCGGATTTGTTTACCGGAGATCGGAATGGAAGAGGAACCCGAAAACCGGGAAGGAGTATGAGCTGGAGGTTTATAGTAAAAGGCTTGCATTCTTTCCTTAAAAGGTATAGAATTCTACTAGTATATCATAAACAAACTTAGTATTCGTTATACTAGATACAGAAGATGAGATTGATGGAGGTACAAGATGAAGGTTGCGATAATCACGGCGAGTACGGCAGTTTATAAAGAGAGAGAAGAGAACCAGAGCGGTGAGGTGATCCGTCAGATGGCGGAGGATGCCGGTATGGAGGTTGTATTTATGAAGGCACTTCCGAATGACAGAAAAGTATTATCTACTGTATTTCAGAGAATGGCGGACAATCATCTGGCAGACCTGATCCTCACAACAGGCGGTGCGGGCTGTGCACCGGAGGATTGTACGCCGGAAGCGACATTAGATGTGGTAGACAGGCCGATCGTAGGCATTCCGGAGGGAATGCGGGCGCATATGCTGTCTATGACGAAACGCACCATGCTTAACAGAAGTGCGGCAGGTATCAGAGGCGATGTTCTGATTGTAAACCTTCCGGGAAAGGCCGGTGCAGTGAAGGAGTGTCTCGGCTATATTTTGCCGGAGGTCATGCACGCAGTAGGAGTGATCAAAGGAGAAGCGTAAATATGCAGGTGAGTATCTATACAGACGGAGCAGCCAGAGGAAACCCGGACGGACCCGGAGGATACGGCACGGTTTTGGAATATGTGGACAGTAAGGGGAAGCTTCATGTAAAGGAGCTGTCCCAGGGGTACAAAAAGACGACCAATAACCGCATGGAGCTGATGGCGGTGATTGCCGGCCTGGAGGCGTTAAACCGTCCGTGTGACGTGATGCTGTATTCGGATTCTAAATACGTGGTCGACGCATTTAACCAGAACTGGATCGGCGGATGGATCAAAAAGGGCTGGAAGCGCGGCAAGAATGAACCTGTGAAGAATATAGATCTATGGGAAAGACTTTTAAAGGCGAAGGAGCCCCATAATGTGACATTTAACTGGGTAAAGGGGCATAACGGGCATCCGCAGAACGAAAGGTGCGACGAGCTCGCAACCTCGGCGGCCGATTCTCAATTGGGGACGTAGTATTTTTAAAAATACTACGTCCCAGATTGAAAAAAGCCTGTCCCAAATTGAAAATACCCTGT
>CAQNVT010000115.1 GCA_948844705.1 uncultured Dorea sp. | reverse complement strand
CAGCGATTTTTCATTGTCACTGTTCACACAGCATTTTGCATTCACTGCAAAGTCCGTAAGAAAGTGATTCAGGAGTGAGCAAATCCCATTCGCGAAGCGAATTTTAAATGGATTTGTGAAAGTTACTGTGAGCGAAGTGAGCAGTAACAAAATGGTTACTGTTCATACAGGACTTTGCATGTACGCGACGCGAAGCTAGTCCTTTAGGGCAAAGTCCGTAAGAAAGTGATTCAGGAGTGCAAGGGAAAGATGGGAACGAAAAATGAATTGCTGAAAAAGCTGGAGGACGGCTATAAGAAGTTCAGCAAAGGCCAGAAAAAGCTGGCGGATTTTATCCGGGAGGATTATGACAAGGCAGCCTTTCTTACGGCGGCGAAGATGGGAGAGGAAGTGGGGGTCAGTGAATCTACGGTCGTACGGTTTGCGATGGCTCTCGGTTATGAAGGCTATCCCGAATTTCAGAAGGCGCTTGGCGAGCTGATACGCACGAAGCTTAATTCTATTCAGCGGATGGAGGTAACCTACGGAAGAATCAGCCGGGGTGAGATCCTTTCCACGGTGCTCCAGTCGGATATTGATAAAATCAAGCTTACGATGAGCGGGATTGACCATGAAGCCTTTGATATGGCGGTGGATACGCTTCTTACGGCAAAAAGGATTTATGTCATAGGTATCAGGAGCTGCGCACCGCTTGCAAGCTTTTTATCTTTCTACCTGAACCTGATCTGTGAAAATGTTGTGGCGGTACACACGAACAGCTCCAGTGAGATATTTGAGCAGCTTATCAGGATTGGAGAGGAAGATGTTATTATCGGCATCAGCTTTCCAAGATATTCCATGCGGACTCTTAAGGCGCTGGAATTTGCCAGTAACCGGAAGGCAAAGGTTATTACTCTTACGGACAGTATTCACTCTCCCATGACACTTTACTCGTCCTGTAATCTGATTGCCAGAAGTGACATGGCATCCATTGTGGATTCTCTTGTGGCGCCCTTAAGCGTGGTGAATGCCCTTGTGGTTGCCCTCTGTATGAAGAGGCAGGAAGAAGTTATCAGTACTCTTGAAACGCTGGAGGATATCTGGGACGAGTATCAGGTGTACAGTAAGGATGAGCTGAACATGATTGGAGATTCGGTGGAGATGCCGGATGTTTCGACGGAGACACCGGAAACAGAGGAAAAATTATGAGCAGCGTTTTGATAATCGGAGGCGGCGCGTCCGGAATGTTTGCGGCCATATGGGCGGCGAGAAACGGGCACAGCGTCTCTTTGTATGAAAAAAATGAGAAGGCCGGAAAAAAATTATTTATTACGGGAAAAGGCAGGTGCAATCTCACAAATGCCTGTGATATGGATACCTTGTTCTCTTCGGTGGTAAGTAACGGCCGGTTTTTGTACAGCAGCTTTTATGGATTTACAAATCATGATGTGATAGATTTTTTTGAAAGTATCGGAGTACCGACGAAGGTAGAACGGGGCGGACGGGTATTTCCTGCATCGGATCATTCTTCGGATGTTATAAAGGGTCTTTTGGGTGAGATGGAAAGACTTAACGTAAAGGTACATTTCCGTGCAGAGGTAAAAGAGATTATAACGAAAGACGGTGCTTTTTGCCGGCTTGTGCTTTCTGACGGAAGGGAAATAGAGGGTGACGCCTGCATTGTGGCCACAGGAGGACTTTCCTACCGAACTACCGGCTCGACGGGCGACGGATACCGGTTTGCAGGGAGCCTGGGGCATCAGGTTACGCCGTGTATGCCGGCTCTTGTTCCGATGGAGGTAAAAGAGCCGTGGATTCAGGAGCTTATGGGACTTTCACTTAAAAATGTGGAGGCGGCCGTCTTTGACGGGAAGAAAAAGCTCTGTCAGGAGTTTGGAGAGATGCTGTTTACCCACTACGGCGTAAGCGGGCCGCTGATGATCAGCGCCAGCAGCCGGATCGGAAAAAAGCTTTCCGAAAAGGAGCTGACCCTTGTGATCGATCTGAAGCCGGCGCTTGACATGGAGACACTTGACAAGCGTGTCCGCAGGGATTTTGAGGAGAATCAGAACAGGCAGTTTAAAAATGCACTGGGAAAGCTGTTTCCGGCGAAGCTGGTTCCTGTCATGACGGAGCTTAGCGGTATCGATCCCGAGAAGAGGGTAAATATTATATCAAAAGAAGAAAGAATAGATTTTGTAAGGCTTATCAAGCATTTTCCGCTGACGCTTACGGGGCTTCGGGGATATGATGAGGCTATCATCACAAAGGGCGGCGTGAAAACAAAGGAGATCGATCCGGGGACGATGGAATCTAAGCTTGCGAAGGGTGTTTATTTTACAGGCGAGGTTCTGGATCTGGATGCCCTTACGGGAGGGTTCAACCTGCAGATTGCGTGGTCTACGGCCTATGCGGCGGGAAACAGTGTGAAATAGATAAGATATAAATGGATGACAGGAGGAAGAGTATGGGATACAATGTAGCAATTGACGGACCGGCAGGAGCGGGAAAGAGCACGATCGCGAAGCTTCTTGCAAAGGAAAAGGGATATATTTATGTGGATACCGGCGCGATGTACCGCGGACTTGCGGTTCATTTTCTGGATCAGGGGATCCGGGCAGACGATGTGCCGGCGGTCATAAGAGCCGTGGAGGATGCCAGGGTAGAGATAAAATATGAGGACGGCACGCAGCAGGTATACTTAAACGGAAATAACATTACCTCAAGGCTCAGAAGCGAGGAGGCAGGGCGTATGGCATCTGCCACCGCGCGGATTCCGGAGGTACGAAAGAAGCTTCTTATGCTTCAGAAAAACCTGGCGAAGGAGCAGGACGTGGTCATGGACGGACGTGATATCGGGACCTGTGTCCTTCCGGATGCAGATGTGAAGGTATTTCTTACTGCCAGTGTGGAAAAACGGGCAAAAAGGAGATATGACGAGCTTAAGGAGAAGGGAGAAAGCTGTGACCTGGAGACGATAAAGGAGGACATCCGTAAACGGGACGAGCAGGATATGACAAGAGAGACGGCGCCTCTTAAGCAGGCGGAGGACGCGCATCTTGTGGACAGCTCGGACATGACGATCGAGGAAGTGGTCCGCGCGATCGCAGCGCTGTGTAAATGAGTATGAAAGTGGAGCTGGCAAAAACCGCAGGCTTTTGCTTCGGCGTAAAGCGGGCGGTCGATATGGTATATGAACAGGCAGAAAAGCATAAGGGCGAGCGCATCTATACCTTTGGCCCGATCATCCATAATGAAGAGGTGATCCGGGACATGGAAAAGAGGGGTGTAACGGTATTAAATTCCATAGAGGAGCTCAAAGGCTTAAGGGAAGGGATCGTCATCATCCGTTCTCACGGGGTCCCGAAGGCCGTCTGCGATATCCTGGAGGATGGCCGGATATCCTATGTGGATGCGACCTGTCCGTTTGTGAAGAAGATACATAATATTGTCCGGGACGAGAGTGAAAAGGGCTCTCATATCATAATTATCGGCAACAGCTCCCATCCGGAGGTGGAAGGCATTAAAGGATGGGCGGGAGCGGACGTAACGGTTATTCAAAATGAGGCGGAGGCAGAGAGCTTTAAACTTGAGAATGAAAATCAGAAAGTATGTATTGTATCCCAAACGACATTTAATTACAATAAATTCAAAGATTTAGTTGAAATTATCTCGGAAAAGAGGTATGATATAATTGTTTTAAATACGATTTGCAATGCGACGAAGGAACGTCAGGAGGAGGCAAAACGCATTGCAGAGAGGGCGGGAGCTATGATCGTCATAGGAGACAGGAGAAGCTCCAACACCCAGAAGCTATTTGAAATCTGCAGAAATGCATGTGCGGATACGTACTATATACAGACACTTGACGATTTGGATATGAATCAATTAAGGTCCGTGGAAACAGTAGGTATTACAGCAGGGGCATCCACGCCCAAGAATATAATTGAGGAGGTTCAAAACAATGTCAGAATTAACTTTTGAACAGATGTTGGAAGAGTCTTTTAAGACAATAAGAAACGGAGAAGTGGTGGACGGCACGGTTATTGACGTTAAGCCGGATGAGATCGTCCTGAATATAGGGTACAAAGCGGACGGAATCATCACAAGAAATGAGTATACGAATGATTCCGGTGCCGACCTTACGACTATGGTATCCGTAGGAGACGCCATGACCGTAAAAGTCTTAAAGGTAAATGACGGAGAGGGTCAGGTGTTGCTTACGTATAAGAGACTGGCTGCCGAGAAGGGTAACGAGAGACTTAAGGAAGCATATGAGAATCATGAGGTTCTTAAGGCTCCGGTAACTCAGATATTAGGAGGCGGCTTAAGCGTAACGGTAGAGGGAGCAAGAGTATTTATCCCTGCAAGTCTTGTATCCGACACATATGAGAAAGATCTTGGCAAATATCAGGATCAGGAAATCGAATTTGTGATCAGCGAGTTTAATCCGAGACGGAACCGTGTGATCGGCGACAGAAGGCAGCTTCTTGTTGCAGAGAGAGCGGAGAAGCAGAGAGAGCTGTTTGAGCGTCTGAATGTCGGCGATACGGTTGAGGGTGTCGTTAAGAATGTGACGGATTTCGGCGCATTCATCGACCTCGGCGGTGTAGACGGACTGCTTCACATATCTGAGATGTCCTGGGGACGTGTCGAGAATCCGAAGAAGGTATTTAAGGTCGGAGATGCGGTGAAGGTCCTGGTTAAGGATATCCACGATACCAAGATTGCGTTAAGCCTTAAGTTCCCGGAGACGAATCCGTGGGCAAATGCTTCTGAGGATTATGCAGTAGGAAAAGAGATCTGCGGAAGGGTAGCGAGGATGACGGATTTCGGCGCATTCGTCGAACTGGCACCGGGTGTCGATGCGCTGCTTCATGTATCACAGATATCGAGAGCCCATGTGGACAAGCCGTCGGACGTACTGTCCGTTGGTCAGGAGATCACGGCAAAGATTGTTGATTTGAATGAAGCGGAGAAGAAGATCAGCCTTAGTATGAAAGTATTGGAAGCAGCTCCGGAGGAGAGTGTGGAAGAAAGTGTACAGGAAGAAGAATAATCTTAGACTTGTTCAAGTGAATAGATGGTCAGATAAAAGATAGAGGCAGGTCTGCCTCTATCTTTTATCTGTTAAAAAATCATCAAGATGTTTCCCGAAATGTACAAGGAATTACTCCGGTTATTATTGATGAAAACGCTGACGTAAAGTTGGCTGTTAACTCTAT
>CAQNVT010000114.1 GCA_948844705.1 uncultured Dorea sp. | reverse complement strand
TGCTGCTTGAAAATATAATCTTTTCGGTTTTTCTACATATTCAATCTGAGACGAGTGCTAACAACCGAGCGAAAGGCAGTCACCTTTCAGAGCGGTTGAAAGCATACTGCCGGGATTGCAAGGACATGGTGCAGATACAGAGGGAAATGGTATGCAGTTGGACGAAAGAAAATATATCATATTGCAAGCCATCATCCGAAACTACCTGGAGACGGGGGAGCCGGTGGGCAGCCGCACGATCTCCAAGTACACCGATTTAAACTTAAGTTCCGCGACCATTCGGAACGAGATGGCGGATCTGGAGGAACTGGGTTATATCTTACAGCCGCACACTTCCGCAGGCAGGATTCCTTCCGATAAGGGCTACCGTCTCTATGTGGATAAGATGATGGAGGATAAGGGCATGGTGCTTTCGGGGCAGTCGCCGGACGGAAGGATCATAGAGATGCTGGAGCTTCCGGGGCATCCGTTTTTTATAGCAACCCAGGGGCATCCTGAGTTAAAGTCAAGGCCGAACCGTGCGCACCCTCTGTTCAGGGGACTCGTACAGGCAGCGGCAGGAGAACAGCAGATGAAGGGAGAGAAGAAGCTATGATTTTGAATACAGAAAAAGAAAACCAGGGCTTATACAGGCCGCAGTTCGAGCATGATAACTGCGGGATCGGAGCCGTTGTGAACAGCAGGGGAATAAAAAGCCACAAAACGGTAGAAAACGCATTAAGGATTGTGGAGAATCTGGAGCACAGGGCAGGAAAGGATGCGGAGGGGAAAACCGGAGACGGTGTAGGAATCCTGCTTCAGATCTCTCACCGCTTTTTTAAAAAGGTCTGCGCTCAGGCAGGGCTTCCGATCGGGGAGGAAAGAGAGTATGGGATCGCCCAGCTGTTCTTTCCGCAGAACGAGCTGAAGCGGAATCAGGCGAAGAAGATGTTTGAGATTATTGTAGAAAAGGAGGGGCTTGAGCTCCTTGGCTTCCGCGAGGTGCCGGTAGACGCAGACGTGCTGGGGCATAAGGCAAGAGAGTGCATGCCGCATATCGTTCAGGCGTTTATCAGGAAACCGGAGCACGTTTCAAAGGGCCTTGAGTTTGACCGGAAATTATACATTGCCCGCAGAGTGTTTGAACAAAGCAATGACAACACCTATGTGGTATCTATGTCCAGCCGGACGATCGTCTATAAGGGAATGTTTCTGGTGGGGCAGCTTCGGACCTTTTTCAGCGATCTTCAGGATAGTGATTATGAATCTGCGATTGCCATGGTTCATTCCAGATTCAGTACCAATACGAACCCCAGCTGGGAGCGTGCTCATCCGAACCGCTTTATCGTGCATAACGGTGAGATCAACACGATCCGGGGAAATGCGGATAAAATGCTGGCAAGAGAGGAAACGATGGAATCGAGCCATCTGAAGGGAGAGCTTCATAAGGTTCTTCCGGTTGTCAATACCGACGGTTCGGATTCGGCAATGCTTGATAATACACTGGAATTCCTCGTAATGAGCGGTATGGAGCTTCCGCTGGCGGTAATGATCGCGATTCCGGAGCCGTGGAGCAATAATAAGACGCTTTCCCAGGATGAAAGAGATTTTTACCAGTATTATGCCACGATGATGGAGCCGTGGGACGGCCCTGCCTCCATCGTATTTTCGGACGGCGACAAGGTGGGGGCTGTTCTTGACCGGAACGGGCTTCGGCCGTCACGGTATTACGTGCTGAAGAACGGCGACCTGATTCTGTCCTCCGAGGTAGGGGTCTTAGAGGTGCCGGAGGAGGAGATCGTATTAAAGGAGCGTCTCCATCCCGGAAAAATGCTTCTGGTGGACACGGTTCAGGGACGGATTCTTCAGGACGAGGAATTAAAGGAAATCTATACGGCGGGTCACCCTTACGGGGAATGGCTGGACAGTAATCTCGTAGAGCTTAAAAGCCTGAAGATTCCGAATATCCGTGTGGAGGATTATGAGCCGGAAAAGAGGAGGCAGCTTCAGAAAGCGTTTGGTTATACCTATGAGGAGTATAAAAATTCGATCCGTAATATGGCATTAAACGGAAGCGAATCCATAGCTGCCATGGGAGTGGATACGCCGCTTGCCGTACTTTCGGAAAAGAAGCGTCCGCTATTCGATTATTTTAAGCAGCTGTTTGCGCAGGTTACGAATCCGCCGATCGATGCGATCCGTGAGGAAATTGTAACGAGCACTGCCATATATGTGGGGAAAAAGGGAAATCTTCTGGAGGAAAAGGCAGAAAACTGCCAGGTACTCAAAATTAACAATCCGATTCTGACCAATACGGATATGCTGAAAATCAAGGAGATGAAAAAAGAGGGCTTCCATACCGCGGTAGTTCCGATTACCTATTATAAAAGTACAAGACTTGCACGTGCCATTGACCGGCTGTTTGTAGAAGTAGACAAGGCTTATAAGGACGGGGCGAATATTCTGGTGCTTTCTGACCGGGGCGTGGACGAAAATCATGTGCCGATTCCGTCTCTTCTGGCAGTATCTGCGGTGCATCAGCATCTGGTAAATACGAAGAAGCAGACCTCGCTTGCGCTGATCCTGGAGTCCGGCGAGCCCAGGGAGGTGCATCATTTTGCCGCGCTGCTGGGCTATGGCGCCTGTGCGGTAAACCCGTATCTTGCTCTCGATACGATTCATGAGCTGATCGAGGAAAAGCTTCTTGACAAGGATTATTATGCGGCGGTTGAGGATTACAACAGCGCCGTTCTTCACGGCATTGTGAAGATCGCATCCAAGATGGGGATCTCGACGATACAGTCCTATCAGGGCGCAAAGATTTTTGAGGCGGTCGGCATCTCCAGGGAGGTAACAGAGAAATATTTCTCCGGTACGGTCAGCCGGGTGGGAGGTATCACGCTGGAGGATATTGCAGATCAGGTGGAATACTATCATTCCAAGGCCTTTGATCCGCTGGGCCTTGAGACGGATCTGACTCTTGACAGCCTTGGAAAGCATAAAAGAAGAAGCGGAGGAGAGGAACACCGATATAATCCGGAAACGATCCACTTGCTTCAGCAGGCCGCATGGACGGGAAGCTATCAGCTGTTTAAGGAATATACGAAGAAGGTTGACGAGGAGCAGAACGGCAATTTAAGAAGTCTTCTGGATTTTAATTATAATAAGGAAGAGATTCCGATCGAGGAGGTAGAAAGTGCAGGAGAAATCGTAAAACGGTTTAAGACAGGCGCCATGTCCTACGGCTCCATTTCCCAGGAAGCGCATGAGACGCTGGCGATCGCCATGAACCATTTGCAGGGAAAATCCAATACCGGTGAGGGCGGCGAAAGCGATGAGCGTCTGGATTCGGCAGGAAGCAGCAACGACCGCTGTTCTGCTATTAAGCAGGTGGCGTCCGGACGTTTTGGCGTGACCAGCCGTTATCTGGTAAGTGCAAAGGAAATCCAGATTAAGATGGCGCAGGGGGCGAAACCGGGAGAAGGCGGGCATCTGCCGGCCAGAAAGGTGTATCCCTGGATTGCGAAGACGAGACATTCCACTCCGGGTGTAAGTCTGATATCACCTCCGCCGCATCATGACATATATTCGATCGAGGATCTTGCACAGCTTATCTATGACCTGAAGAATGCAAATAAATATGCGCAGATCTCGGTGAAGCTTGTATCCGAGGCAGGCGTGGGAACCGTAGCGGCAGGTGTGGCGAAGGCCGGTGCACAGACGGTGCTGATCTCCGGGTATGACGGAGGAACCGGCGCGGCTCCGGAAAGCTCGATCCATAATGCAGGGCTTCCCTGGGAGCTGGGACTTGCGGAGACTCATCAGACGCTTCTTAAAAACGGGCTCAGAAACCGGGTGCGCATCGAGACGGACGGAAAGCTTATGAGCGGCCGTGACGTGGCCGTTGCGGCGCTTCTCGGTGCGGAGGAGTTTGGTTTTGCCACGGCGCCTCTTGTGACGATGGGCTGTGTGATGATGAGAGTCTGCAATCTGGACACCTGCCCTGTGGGAGTCGCAACGCAGAACCCCGAGCTCAGAAAACGCTTCAAAGGAAAACCGGAATATGTGGAGAACTTCATGCTCTTTATCGCGGAGGAGCTCCGGGAATATATGGCAAAGCTCGGTATCCGGACTCTTGACGAGATGGTCGGAAGAAGTGATCTTCTCAAGGTAAAGGAGGGAGCAAGCCTTCCGATGGCGTCGAAGATGGATCTGTCGGAGATCTTATCGAATCCTTTTGACAGCGAGGCATCCAATGCCACATTTATGCCTTCGCAGGCGTATGATTTTCAGCTTGAGAATACTCTGGATGAGAGGGTACTCCTTAAAAAGCTTAAGTCGGCAGTTGAAACAGGAGAAAAGGCTTCCGTAAAAATAAAGGTTGGAAATACGGATCGGACATTCGGAACGATCTTAGGCGCAGAGATCACAAGGCAGCATAAGGACGGAATGCCGGAGGATACGATCACGGTAGAATGCACCGGTGCGGGCGGGCAGAGCTTCGGAGCTTTTATTCCGGAGGGGCTTACCCTGTCGCTGTGCGGCGATACCAACGATTATTACGGAAAAGGACTTTCCGGCGGGAAGCTCATTCTGTATCCGCCGAAGAACAGAGGGTATAAGGCGGAGGAAAATATTATCGCGGGAAATGTGGCGCTTTACGGCGCTACCAGCGGGAAAGCTTACATAAACGGTGTGGCAGGCGAGCGTTTTGCGGTCCGCAATTCAGGAGCCTGTGCCGTAGTGGAAGGCGTAGGAGAGCACGGCTGCGAGTATATGACCGGCGGGCGTGTGGCCGTTCTCGGAAAGACCGGAAAAAACTTTGCGGCAGGTATGAGCGGCGGAATCGCTTATGTGCTGGATGAGGACAGCCATCTGTACCGGAATCTCAATAAGGATATGATTTCGATTGAAAAGCTGGAGAATAAATATGACATCCAGGAATTAAAGACAATGATCGAGGAGCATGTAGAAGCTACCGGGTCCGAGCGGGGAGCGGATATTCTTGCACATTTTGAAGAGTATCTTCCGAAGTTTAAAAAGATCATTCCTTATGATTATAAGAAAATGATTGCATTGTCCGCGAAGCTGGAGGAAAAGGGAATGAGCACGCAGCAGGCACAGATGGAAGCATTTTATGAGAGCTTTCAGACAAAAGAAACGGGGGAATAGGATATGGGAAAAGCGACAGGATTTTTAGATTATGAGAGAAAAAATGCAGAGGCACAGGAGCCGCTTGTAAGGATTCGTCATTTCCATGAATTCCATACACCGTTATCCTTAAGCGAGCAGAGAAAGCAGGGAGGACGCTGTATGGAATGCGGAGTACCCTTCTGCCAGAACGGAGGAATGCTTGGAGGCATGGCCTCCGGCTGCCCGTTGCACAATCTTGTGCCTGAAACCAACGATCTGGTTTACAGCGGGAACTGGAAACAGGCATATGAACGCTTAAGCAAGACGCATTGCTTTCCGGAATTTACCAGCAGGGTCTGCCCGGCGCTCTGTGAGGCGGCATGTACCTGCAATCTGGACGGAGAGCCGGTAGCCACAAAGGAAAATGAAAGAGCGATCATCGAGCATGCTTTTGCAAGCGGCTGGGTGATGCCGAAGCCGCCGAAGGTGCGCAGCGGGAAAAAGGTGGCCGTTATAGGAAGCGGCCCGGCGGGACTTGCCGCGGCTCAGCAGCTGAACCGCAGAGGGCACCTGGTCACCGTATACGAAAGAAACGACCGTATCGGAGGGCTGCTCCGCTACGGGATTCCAAATATGAAGCTTGAAAAGGAGGTCTTAGACCGAAGAATTCAGATCATGGAGGCGGAGGGAATTATTTTTAAGACAAATACAGATGTGGGAAAAGATATTCCGGCGGAGAAGCTTAAGGAGGAATATGACCGGACCGTGTTGGCCTGCGGCGCATCTAATCCGCGGGATATCAGCGTTCCGGGAAGAGAGGGAAGACATATATATTTTGCGGTGGATTTTTTAACCTCTGTAACCAGGAGCCTTCTGGATTCTGACCTTAAGGACGGCTCCTATATTCAGGCTAAGGGAAAGCATGTCCTGGTGATCGGCGGCGGAGATACCGGAAATGACTGCGTAGGCACGGCAATACGTTTAGGTGCAAAGTCCGTAACCCAGCTCGAGATGATGCCGAAGCCGGGGAAAGAAAGAAGCAGCTCCAATCCATGGCCTCAGTGGCCGAGGATTTTGAAAACCGACTACGGTCAGGAGGAGGCGATCGCGCTTTACGGTCAGGATCCGCGTATTTATCAGACTACGGTAAAGGAATTTAAGAAGGATAAGAGCGGAAATGTGAAAAAGGCTGTTATTATAGCGCTGGAATCGAAAAAGGATGAGAAGACCGGAAGAATGAGTATGGTTCCGGTCCCGGGAAGTGAAAAGACGATTGCGGCGGACCTGGTGCTCATTGCGGCCGGATTTTTAGGAAGCCAGTCCTATGTAACGGATGCGTTTAAGGTAAAGACGGATGCCCGGACGAATGTATGGTCGGCAAGCGGAGGCTATGAGACAAACGTTCCGGGAATATTTGCCGCGGGCGATATGCACAGAGGGCAGTCTCTTGTCGTGTGGGCGATCCGGGAAGGAAGAGAAGCGGCGAGAGCCGTGGATGAATCACTGATGGGATATACAAATCTCTAAAAAATCGTTGATATTTTAAGTATCTGGGAATATAATCTTTACAGGCGGCCAGATTATGGCAGAGCCCTACATAAAACGAGTTATAAGGAGTGTGTGTACACATGCAAAGAGTACTGATTATTGATGAAAACCCGGAAGAGGCGGCGCTTTTAAAATCGATTTTAGGAGACGAGTATGAGACTACGGTGTCCGGCGCTGCAAAGGAAGGAATTGAATATGCACAGAGCGGAAGACACTCGCTGATTCTTCTGAGCGGGACTATGCCGGAGATGAAGGATTTTACTCTTTTAAAGGAGCTTCAGGAAAGCGTTATGCCGTGGCATATCCCGGTACTTTTGATTACGGAGGGTTCCGATACAGAGAAGGAGGAAAGAGGACTCGTTCTGGGAGCGGCCGATTATGTTGCCCGCCCGTTCTATCCTCTTCTTTTAAAGACAAGAGCAGACATCCATGTCCGGATGTATCAGTACCGGAAAAAGGATGAACAGCAGGAGACCATGACAGACCAGATGACCGGCCTGGCAAACAGACAGCGGTATGAGCTTAACAGGACCTTAAGGTGGCAGGAGGCAGTCCGTCTTAGTGTTCCGATTTCCATCTGCATGTTTGATCTGGATCATTTCAGGGCATATAACGAGCAGTACGGGTATCCGGCAGGAGATAAGGCCCTTAGTTCGGTGGCGGAAACAATTTCCTCCAATCTGAAACGCAGTACGGACTTTTTTGCACGTTACGGCGGCGAGGAGTTTGTTGCGGTTATTTTAGGCGGCGAGGGCGAAGCGGTATTTGAATATATAAAGAAGATCCGCCGAACTGTGGAGGAGCTTCATATTCCGCACGGCGGTTCTGCTTCCGAATGGCTCACCGTAAGCGCAGGCGGCGTTACGGTGCTCCCGCAGATCGGGGATAAATACGATACATATTTCAGTATGGTAGAGGCGATGCTTGCAGAGGCAAAACAGTCCGGAAGAAATCAGGTCGTATGGACAGATGAGGAGATGAATCAGCTGAAAGAACAATAGAGATTGAGAGCGTATAGCATATGAGAGGATTAAAGAAATTATTTGCTCCTGTGGACATGACGGTGGGGAAGCCATGGGAGGACATTGTGGTATTCACAGTGCCGATGCTGATCGGGAATATTGCCCAGCAGCTGTATAATACGGTGGACAGCGTGGTCGTAGGCCAGTTTGTGGGGGACAATGCACTGGCGGCCGTAGGGAGCGCCGGGCCGATACTGAATCTTCTGATCGTTCTGTTTGTAGGGATCAGTATGGGCTCGGGAATTATGGTATCCCAGTATCTGGGAGCGAGGAACAGGGAAGCATTGTCGAAGACGATCGGAACCTCCATTGTCTTAACGGTGATTGCTTCTCTGTTAGTTATGGTGATAGCGACACTGGCGGCGAGGCCCCTTCTGGAGCTTCTCAGTACGCCGGAGACGATCATTGACTGGTGTACCTCCTATCTCAGGATTTTGTTCCTTGGTATTGCAGGGATGGCATTTTACAATATATTAAGCGGAATCTTAAGAGGACTTGGAGATTCCATGTCGGCGCTTCTTTATCTTCTGGTGGCAAGCGGCCTTAACATCGTGCTGGATCTTCTGTTTGTCGCCAGATTTCATATGGGAGTTGCAGGGGTGGCTCTTGCTACGGCAATTGCACAGGCGATCTCGGCGCTTCTGTGCCTCCGGAGGCTTACGAGGCTTAGGGAGCTCTTCGCGATGGAATGGAGATATATAAGGTTGTTCAGGCAGCACTGCTATTCATGCTCGTTATGACGGTTCGAAATCCCCCTTCTTTTGTAGTGGGAATGGACAGGTTTGCATACGCCAGTGCGTTTAACAACTCGTCTGTTTACCGCATGCTAACGAACGCTATGCCATATCTGATACTCGTGATTATTGCGGCAACCAGATGGGGCAT
>CAQNVT010000113.1 GCA_948844705.1 uncultured Dorea sp. | reverse complement strand
TGTACCTTGGAGGAGCCTGTCGCTCCGCCGCAGCCGTCGCGCCCGGTACGTCCGCCAAGGAGAATAATGATATCGCCCGGATCCGACGTCTCGCGGATAACCGCACGCCTCGGAGCCGCGCCCAATACCGCTCCGATCTCCATACGCTTTGCAACATAGTTCGGATGATAGATCTCCCTAACTGTTCCCGTCGCAAGCCCGATCTGGTTTCCGTAGGAGCTGTAGCCGTGAGCCGCCTCACGCACCAGCTTCTTCTGCGGAAGCTTTCCGCGCATCGTATCCTTTACGGATACCGTAGGATCTGCCGCGCCTGTCACACGCATTGCCTGATATACATAGGTACGTCCCGAAAGCGGATCGCGGATCGCACCGCCGAGACAGGTTGCCGCACCTCCGAAGGGCTCGATCTCTGTCGGATGATTATGTGTCTCATTTTTAAAATTAACAAGCCACTCCTCTTCTATACCGTCTACCGTTACCGGTACAACGATACTGCAGGCATTGATCTCATCGGATTCCTCCTGGTCCGCAAGCTTCCCTTCCTTTTTAAGCTTGCGCATCGCCATGAGAGCCAGATCCATCAGACATACAAACTTGTCCTCCCTGCCCTTAAATATTTCGCTGTGATCGGAAAGATACTGCTTGTAGGTATCCTCGATCGGCGCTCTGTAATCCCCTTCTCCAAAGGTCACGTCTGTAAGCTCGGTAGAAAACGTCGTATGGCGGCAATGATCAGACCAGTATGTATCTAATACACGGATCTCCGTCATAGACGGATCCCTGTGCTCCTCTGTCCGGAAATAATTCTGAATATGAAGGAAATCCTTAAAGGTCATGGCAAGTCCCAGAGAAGCATAAAGCTCCTTCAGTCTTCCCTCCTCCATATCCTGGAAGCCGTCAAATATAATCACATCCTCCGGCTCCGGAAATTCCTCCACAAGTGTATCCGGCTTCTCCATACCGGTTTCCCTTGAATCCACCGGATTGATACAGTGCGCCTTCACTGCCTCAAACTCTTCGTCTGAAACAGGGCCGTTCTCTCCCAGGATCACGTAGGTCGTCGCTGTCCGGATCACCGGCTGCTCGTCCTCCTTGATAAACTGTATACACTGAACGGCCGAATCCGCACGCTGATCAAACTGCCCCGGAAGAAATTCCACGGAAAACACACGGGAGCCCTGGGTTACGGGAAACTCCTCATAATACAGAACATCTACCGGAGGCTCGGAAAATATTCCATTGCACGCCTTTTCAAATGTCTCATCAGAGACATTTTCCACATCGTAACGGATCAGTACACGCACGCCTGCCACATCCTTAATGCCAAGATAGCTGCTGATCTCATGCTCTAAGTCCTGTGCCTGTACTCCAAAGCCGTCCTTCTTTTCTACATACACTCGTCTTACATTACTCATAAGCTTTCCTCCATGAAAGAATCTATAATAAATTTATTGTAACACATTATCGGCTATAAATAAAATTAATTTGTATTTCCCTTCTGCTTCCTTTCCGAAATGAACCTCCACGCCCGGAAGATAAGCCAGATTCCAAGAAGGAATCCGAGAAAGATCAATACAATCCGGATCACCATATCCGAGAAAAAGCCTTCCGGCAGCATACGGATCATGTAATCGGTCGCCGGGTCAAAAAGCCACAGGTCATTGGTAAAAAAGATCTCGTGAAAAATGCGGAAGCACGCCGTAAAATCCACGGCAAAGGCGATCCCCAGAAATACGATGACTGCTAAAAATACTCCCAGCGCCCACGAATAAGCCTTTGTAAGAAGCGGGCGTACCTTATCCCTTTCGGAAACCGCCAGTCCGATGAACAGAACAGCAGCCAGCACAGCAAGTACGGTCCTAAACCTTAGCCCTCCCAGAAAAAGATTTCTTACATCTGCCATATGGAGGCGGTCCTGTTCGTTAAAGAAATCCTGCTCTTTCCCGTCCACGTCTGTCACGATGGAGAGCTCGTCCTCTTTTCCGATCAGATAGTCCATCATATAATCCGTCACTTTCATAACATCCGAAAGCTCCATGTTAAGATCCTCTGTCACACGGTATTTTTTATACAGGGACTCGTAAAAGCCATACTGCGGATCCCCGTAAATTGCGATCTGAAAGCTTGAAAGAAGCGCCGCCGTTATGACAAAAAACATCGCCAGTACCGCGAATGCTGTTTTTAATTTTTTCATATTCCCTCCTGCCAGCTTATTTATACAATAATTTCCATAATCCACTTATTCTCATATTTTATATTCTGAATACCTGTTTTCTTATTTTTATTAAAATTAAAGCTGAGCAAATAACCTCTGTCCAGTCCATAATAATCCAGATATTCAAACAATTGCTTCTTTCCTCTTTCATGATAGGATTTGCCATACCACAGCTTCATCTCAATAACAAATCTTTGTCCCTTAAAATCTACAATCACATCCGTTCTTGTCCGTTCCCTTGTCTGTGCCTCCACATAATAATTACCTGTACCATTAATAATTGGACGCAAATACATCAAAAATATTCGTCGACCTTCATTTTCGATAAATTTTTCTGAACTATTTTGACATATCTCCTCAAAATACTCAAAAAATTTCCTCATTACAGCGTCCATCTGCAGCATCCCATGATGAATAAACTGATTTTTTTGTCCGGAAAACTCTGTCTCAGACTTATTCTCATCCTCTGATAAAAGAAGATTATATAATTTCATCTCAAAAATCCGGTTAGATACTGCAACTGTATGATTAAAATCCTTTAGAAATCCAAACATTACTCCAAGATTAATAACCGGATTATTTATCTCAAAAGTATATTTCGCCCCGCGGAACAAAATCTGACTGATCTCTTCTTTCAGCTCCGGCACATCTTCCAGCTTTTTCACCATATCATCAAACAATGTATTCGGCTCCCGCAGCAGTATCCGCACTGCACTGCGGAATCCTTCGGCGGTCCATGCAGGTTCTCCCGCATCCTGTTCATCCATCAGCCTGCACAGTTCAGACACCATATAAGGATACCCATCTGTATAATCAGACAAGAGCCCGCTAATCACAGTAACATTCATTCCTGTCTGATGTTCTTTTTCATATTCAGACAGCATCCCTGCTATCTCTTTCCGCGAAAAATGCATATCAACGTCAAAATCTGCGGCAATATTCCACGGACTGTTATATCGGTGCTCCTCATCTGTTCGGATTTTACGCTTTAAATTTTTCACATCATATACACCTGCAAGAATTACCGACTGAAAAGTCGCTTCAACTGTCCGGTTTAAATACAAATCTCGCAGCTGTCCCAGAAAATCCAGGAAAATCTGATTATTGCAGGCACTGTCTACTTCATCTATGATCAGTACAACCGGACGCGCCGAATATGCGCACATATCGCTGAGAATATCAAACATATCTGTCAGATCCAGACTGTGAGTATAATCAGACGCCCTATTGCTAAGCTTTTGCAAATATTCCTGACACACCCCTTCTATCCTTGTCACATCCGCCGTCCGTTTTATCCGGTCAATAAATGCCCTGCAAAATGTATCCTCGTCCTTAAATTTTGCAGTACTCATTCTCTGAAAGCTTAAGGCAAATACAATATATTTACCTGTCAATGCGTTTGCGAGCGCCCTGAGTGTCGTTGATTTTCCATATTGCCGCGCCCGATTGATACAGAAATATTTTCCTTCATCAACCATCGGTATGATCTGGTCAAGCTTTCCCTGTATATCCACCATGTAATGTTTATCCGGCAAACATATTCCCGTAGTATTAAATGTTTTTCCCAATTGTACCACCTTCTGCTTTCTATATTTCCATATATAGTAATTCGTAAAAAGGCTTTTTACATGAAAAAAATCTGCTTACGAATCTCTTCCTCCGCCCCGGCAAGGGAGCCCTGCACCATCTCCGGCTTTCCGCCGCCGCGGCCGCCGAAGGCTTCGTTTAACCGCTTACACAGAGGGCGCACATCCTCCGTATGGCTTCCGATCACATACCGGTAGCCCTCCGCATCCGTCCCGGCAAACACCGCACAGATGCAGGCCCCCCGCTTTAAAAGCAGGTTCATCAGCTCTCTCGGTCCATTTCCGGAAAGCTCCTTATCGAACACTGCAGTTACACCGCCGGATACATCGATCTCCTCTGCACGGTAGGAAAGCAGCTTTTGCTGAAGCTCTGCTGCCTTTCCTTTCAGGGATAGCTGCTCCTCCTTCAGATGCCTTACCGCCTCCGCGATCTCTCCTTCTTTTGCGCAGAGCAGAGCCGAAATTGCCCTTGCGCTCTCCTCCTTTTCCCTGTGATCGGCAAGCGCACGGAAGCCGCAGAGCATGTAGATCCTCTCTCCGCCTTTATAATTTACCATATTCACAAGCTTGACATTTCCGATCTCCCCTGTCTTTTTCACATGGGGCGCACAGCAGGCACAGGTATCCACGCCCGGAATATTTACGATCCGGACCTGGCCCTCGATCTCGATCTTGCTTCTGTACTCCATACCTTTAAGCTCTTCCTTAGACGGATAGAGCACTTCAATATCCAGATTCTGATAGACGATGCGGTTTGCCTCAAGCTCGATCTCCCTTAATGCCTCTTTTGTGACAGGGCCGTCAAAATCCATAGTACAGTAATCCGCACCCAGATGAAATCCCACATTATTATAGCCGAATCTTTCATGCACAAGCCCTGAGATAATATGCTCTCCCGTATGCTGCTGCATACTCTCAAACCGCTTCTCCCAGTCGATCCTTCCATGCACGGTCTCACCCGCAGGCAGGGGCTTATCCGTCATGTGAAAGATCCCCCCGGCCTTTTCCTGCACGTCGCTTACATAAGCATCCCCCAGCATTCCGGTGTCCGCATACTGTCCGCCTCCCTCCGGGAAAAAAGCAGTCCTGTCAAGTACCACCTTATATCCCTTTTCCGCCGGCTCGCATGAAAGCACCTCCGCATCAAATTCCTTCATATGGCTGTCCAGATAATATAACTTCTCCGTCATGGCCTACATCCTTTCCGGCGCTTCAAAGCCAAGCACATCGATGCAGGATTCCAGAATTTCCTTTATAAGGATCAGAAGCGCGATGTAGCTCTTTTTCGTCTCCTCATCTTCCTCAGAAAGAATCTTCGTCTCGTGATAGAACCGGTTAAATGCATTTGCAAGATCGTAAATATAGGCGCAGATCTTATGCGGTGCAAGCTCCTCATACGCCGTCTCCATCACCTCATTATATTTTACCGCTTCAAGCATGAGCGCCTTCTCGCTGTCATTTTCCGCTCCCACTTGCTTACCGCTTTGTCCGTTACATGCAGCCGCGCCGCCAAATCTTTCTGCGTCAGCCCGGCGGCCTTTCGGTTTTCTGCGAT
>CAQNVT010000112.1 GCA_948844705.1 uncultured Dorea sp. | reverse complement strand
GGTGAGCCAGAAAATCTACAAAATCACTTCTTCAATGGAGGAGCGTGTAAACGGCTTTGATTTTGGAAAAGTATTAGCTTCCTATTATAAAGGGCACCGGCCGGACAGATTGCTGTTTTATTCCGCACTGCTTCTGATGCCAGGACTCTGGCTGAGACATTCGGGGAATACCAGATTCCGTTTTATATGAAAGAACGCGTGGAGCATGTTTACGAACATTTTATCTGCACGGATATAGAGTGTTATTTCAGGCTTTCTTTGGGAAGATATACAAGGAGCGATATCCTGAGGATTATAAACCGTCCGAAGCGCTATATCTCCAGAGAGAGTATGGGAGAGGGAAAGGTCACATACGAAGACCTGAGACGTTTTTACTGTGACAAGGAGTGGATGCAGGAGCGTATTGACCTCCTTGAGCAGGATATGAGAATGATAAAAGGGAAAACGCCGTACGCGGCGATCCAGTACATAAGGAGAAGGATCGGCTATGATGCATTTCTGAAAGAATATGCTTCATGCCGGGGACTTCATTGTGAAGAGATGACGGAGATGCTGAATGAGATACAGGAGCGGTCGTCGAAGGTAAATACGCTGGAGGAGTGGCTTTCCCATGTGGAGGATGTGAGACATAGGATAAAAGCCGGCGCAAAGGATGTTAAACCAGACAATGCGGTAGAATTTCTTACCATGCATGCTGCAAAAGGGCTGGAATATGAGGTTGTTTTTATTATCGGGGGAAATGAAGGCGTGACTCCGTATAAAAAGGCACAGACCGGGGACGAGATTGAGGAAGAAAGACGGCTTTTCTATGTTGCCATGACAAGGGCGAAAAGAAAGCTTATCATCAGTTATGTGAAAGAAAAAAACGGAAAAGGCAAGAGCCCGTCCCGTTTTATAGGAGAATTATTCGTCTCCGTTTAATTCCTCAAATTCCTGTTCGTCCATCCACTCGTCGAATGCGTCGGCAGCGATTTCATACTCTTCGTCGTCGTTGATATTTTCAAGTGCCGGCTCGCCGTTCTCTTCCCTGTACCGGTAGAGATAAACGTCTCCGCTGTCCGGATCTCCTTCATCGTTAAGGGGGAGGAGGGCAATGTACTCCTGGTCTCCGGCAGTGTATGTAGTGAGCACGGCGCAGTCTACAACTTCATCGTTATCCAGAGTCAGAGTAACAGTGATAAGCTCGTCTCCGGCAGCATGGTTCATTAATTCGCTCATAGGTTCGTCTCCTTTTCATGTATCTCAAGATATCTTAACTGTACCAAACGTGAATCTAAAAAGCAAGGAGATAGTAGCCAAAAGCATAAAAATGTTGTAAAATAAAAAAGGAAAAGTGCGTAAAGGAGGAAGCTTTATGAAAAGGAGGACCTTGTCCATTGTATTGATTGTCAGCATAGTATTGATCCTTGCGCTTTCAGCATGTAAAAAAACGGTAGGAACGCCGGAGGATAATGCGGCAGCGAAGGAAGAGGACGCGGAGGAAGAAGAAGAAACCTATGTGATCGGATTTTCGGGGATCGATATGGAGAATCCATATTTTATTACTCTTGAACAGGCAGTCAGAGAGGTGCTTGAGGAAGAGGGATATAAGCTTATTACAAAGGATCCGGGGAGTGATTGCGATGCGCAGGCATCTCAGATACAGGAGATGATAGAAGAGGGGATCGATGCGATTATTTTAAGTCCCGTAAATTGGGAGGAGATCACCCCTTCTCTGGAGGCATTAAAGGATGCCGGTGTAAAAATTATTAATGTTGATACGCAGGTCAAGGAGATGAGTTACGTAGATGCCTATATCGGTTCGGATAATTACAGTGCAGGTGTGATCTGCGGCGAGGATCTGATCGAGCGCTGTCCGGAGGGAGGAAAGGTTGCCATTCTGGAATGCCCGACACAGAATTCCATTAACGACAGAATCACAGGCTTTGAGGAGACGCTTGCTACTGCCGAAAAAGGCTTTGAGGTAGTAGCAAGGGAGGATACCGGGGGAGAGTTTGGGCGCGCTCTGGAGGCGTCGAAGAAAATTTTTGAGGAGAATCCGGATATCGTCGCTATTATGTGCGGAAATGACCAGCTTGCGGTAGGCGCAAAAACGGCTGCCAATGTGGCGGAGCTTAAGGAGGTCCTGATCTATGGGGTAGACGGCTCACCGGATATTAAGAAGGAATTGAAGAAGCCGGAAACCCAGATTGCAGGAACTGCTGCACAGTCACCCATTAATCTGGGAAAATCGGCAGCGCGGCTTACAATAGATGTTTTGCTGGATCATTCTTTTGAGAGTGAGACATATGAAGAAGTATTTATGATTAATAAAGACAACGTTGATATGTACGGAGTAGATGGCTGGCAGTAGGGCAGCGGAAAGGACATAAGCATGAAGAGGATACAGGGAAAGCCGTTACCGTTAGGTGTTACAGTGGAGTCGGAAAAAGTAAATTTTGCAGTGGCAGTGCCGGAAGGAAAGACATGTAGCCTTCTCATTTACCGCAAAGGGGAAAAAGAGCCTTGCGGTACATACCCTGTGGAGGAGGCGGTCGGGGAGATATGTACGGCAGCTTTTGCGGACTTTGATGCGCCGTCGTATGAGTATAATTATGAAATAGACGGCGAGGTATGGCTGGATCCTTATGCAAAGGCATTTTCCGGCCGTGAGATATGGATGGAGCCCCGGGATGCAGGGAAGCATGAGGTCAGAGGAAGGATCGTTACGGGAAATTACGACTGGGAAGGGGATACGCCTCTTCGTATACCGTACCGGGAGGTAATCGCATATGCGCTTCATGTCCGCGGATTTACAAAAGACGTATCCTCAAAGGTGAGGCATAAGGGAACCTTTCAGGGAATTACCGAGAAGCTTTCCTATATGCAGGAGCTTGGAATCAATCAGATCCAGTGCATGCCGGTCTGGGAGTTTGAAGAAAGGGGTGACCGTACAAATTACTGGGGGTACGGGGAGGCGTACTATTTTGCTCCCAAAAGTGCTTATTCGGCTGACGGGGACGCCGTGCGGGGACTTAAGGATATGGTGAAGGCATGCCACAGGGCAGGTATTGAGGTCGTGCTCAGTATGCCGTTTCCGAAAGGAATATCCGGGCTTACGGTGGAGGAATGCCTGCGGTATTATGTACTGGAATATCATATTGACGGGTTTATTCTGAATCCGTATACCGTTTCCTTCGAAAGCGTCTGTGCAGATCCGCTGCTTAAAAAAACGAAGCTTATGAAGCAGCAGGACTGTTTCCAGAATGTGATGCGCCGTTTCCTTAAGGGGGACGAAGGACTGGTAAATGACGTAATCTACTGGCTTAAGCATTACTCGGGGAATGAAGGTATCTTTAACTATATTACAACGCATACGGGTTTTACCCTGAATGATCTGGTATCTTATGACAGCAAACACAATGAAGAAAACGGCGAAAATAATCAGGACGGTCCGGACTATAATTACAGCTGGAACTGCGGGGATGAAGGAGAAAGCCGTAAAAAGGCGGTTATAGGGCTCAGGGCAGGACAGGTAAGAAACGCCTTTTTTATGGTTCTGCTGGCACAGGGGACGCCTTGCATTCTTGCAGGCGACGAATTTGGAAATTCTCAGGGAGGAAACAATAACGTTTATTGTCAGGATAACCGGACCGGTTGGGTAAACTGGAGGACCGGCCGTGCCCAGAGGGAGCTTCTGGATTTTGTAAAAGGGCTGATCGCATTAAGGAAAAGGTATCCGGTGCTCAGGCCGAAGGAGGAGCCGATGGGACTTGACCTGGCAGGGTGCGGGGTGCCGGACGTGTCTTATCACGGGGAACTGGCATGGCGTGCGCCCACGGAGGTATCCAGCAGACAGCTCGGGGTATATTACAGCGCGGTTCTTGCAGGAGGAGACGATTGCTTTGCGGTATATAATATGCACTGGCTGACGCATGAATTTGCACTTCCGGCGCTTTCGGGAAGGAGAAAATGGTATCTGGCGGCGTCCACAGAAGACGGGATTCTTGAAGAGGAGCAGTTGCTTACGGATCAGCGCCGGATAAAATGTGCTCCGAGGACGATCTTATTCTTAACAGGAAGGTAACAAGAAGTATGGGACTTAATTCGTTTCAGCTAAAGTGGATAGCGATCGCTACGATGCTGATCGACCATGTGGGGGCGGTGCTTTTTCCCTATGAGATGGGATTTCGTATTATCGGCAGGATCTCATTTCCGATCTTCTGCTTTTTGCTTGCGGAGGGCTTTTTCCATACAAAAGATGTGAAGCGTTATATGCTGCGGCTTTTTATATTTGCATTAATTTCGGAGGTACCGTATGATCTGGCGTTTCGGGGAGAGATATGGTATCAGGAGAGGCAGAATGTATTTTTTACACTGTTTCTGGGAGTGTTTTTGTTGTACCTGATGAAAATGAGCAGCGGTTTTCTGCTTAAGTTCGGCGAGGCCTTTTTCGTGATGTATATGGCGGAATTTTTGTGTACGGATTACGGCGGCAGGGGAATACTGCTTATTCTTATATATTATGTGCTTCGGGAGAAGAAGGGGATAAATGTATGCGCGGGCGCGGCATGGAATCTCTTGTACGGGTGGCGGATGATACAGAATTACGGCATGCTGGCGGCCCCGTTTCTTGCACTTTATAACGGAAAAAGAGGGCCGAAGCTCAAATATTTTTTCTATGTATTTTATCCGGCTCATCTTCTTGTCCTGTATTATCTGAAGGGTGTTCTGCGGCAGGCTGTTAAATAAGGAGGCGAGACTGTATGAAAGCGCTTAAGCATTTACGGACGATCAATCATCATAAAAGGCTTGTTATGGAGCACTGCTTTAAGGTGGGATTATACCGTCAGGGACTGCTTCATGATCTTTCTAAATATATGCCCTCGGAGTTTCTGGTGGGCTGCAGGTATTATCAGGGAACAAGGAGCCCTAACAATGCCGAACGGGAGGCGAAAGGCTATTCTTCGGCATGGCTGCATCACAAGGGGCGCAACAAGCATCATTATGAATATTGGATCGATTACAGCAATAATCTTGAAAAAGGAATCGTAGGGCAGAGGATGCCGGTGAAGTATGTGGTCGAGATGTTCATGGACCGGATCGCGGCTTCTAAGACCTATCAGGGAGAAAATTATACGGACAGGCATCCGCTGGAATATTACGAAAAGGGAGCGGCCCGTCTCGGGGATATGATACATCCGGAGACTGCCGCGCTTCTTCATAAGCTTCTTAAAATGCTGGCAAGGGACGGGGAGGAAAAAACCTTTGCCTATATCCGGAGGGTAGTCCTGAAAAAGAGACGCTGAGGCGAGGGGGAGATGAAATTTTCCATGAAATTTTTCGGCAAAATTTTTCGAATTTAGTGTTGACATTTGGATGCGGCTATAGTATTATAATCTTCGGACGGTTTGAGAAAACCTTTGCGGAAGTGTCGGAACTGGCAGACGAGCAAGACTAAGGATCTTGTAGCTTTCGAGCTGTGTGGGTTCAAGTCCCATCTTCCGCATCCAGCAAAAAGCCCTGATTGTTGGGGCTTTTTGTATTTTAAGGAGGCCAGAGCATGAAGATCACATACAAATGTCAACACTAAATT
>CAQNVT010000111.1 GCA_948844705.1 uncultured Dorea sp. | reverse complement strand
TTCCGGTTTATCCGGGTTAGAGAAAAACTGCGGAAATCCTTTGGGTGCAAAAAATAACGATAGCCACCCTCAAAAATAGGCTATCGTTATTTTTTACACTATGGAATATCGAAGGTGCGGCAATTTCAATTCAAAAAACGATAGCTGCCTATGGTTGGGTGCATCTGCTATTCCCCAAAGTGTTAATTTTACGGCATTTGAGATAAATGTAAAAACGATAGCACCTACGCCATAATTGTATCAATCTGGACACGCAATATGGTGTGAGAGGTCGACTGCTCAACTAATAGGCGGTCGACCTCCCGATATGGCGTTGTCGGGGATTATCCCGTAGGGGGGCTTGTCTTTACTATATACGGCGGAATATAATGAAGACAGGAGGAGAGATTAGTATGAAAAGATTTAGAAACAGTATTATCTGTTGCTTTGTGGTTATAAGTCTGGCGGTATGCGGGTGTGCCGGGCAGCAGGAGAGCAGCGGCGGCGGGGGAAAAAAAGATGAACTGATCTGTTATGTGGGGCACGGGTTCTGGGACGGCTCCTTAGATCCGGTAAAAGGAGGCTTTTCCTACGGATGGAGCTTTATTAATAATGCACTTCTTAAGGTACGGCCGGATTCCTCTTATGCCGGAGATCTGGCCGAGAGCTATTCGGTGTCGGAGGATGCGCTTACTTATACTTTTGTTTTAAAGGAGGGGATCACCTTTCATGACGGCTCCGACCTTACGGCAGAGGATGTGGTATTTACTTATGAGACGGTAAAGGAAAATCAGGGGAACAACGAAAAGGTGGATCTGAGTAAAATGGCTTCCATAGAGGCGGCGGACAGCAGGACCGTAAGGATCACGCTGTCGGAGCCCTATTCGCCGTTTTTAGACATGACGGCGCAGCTTGGCATCGTCCCGGGCGACGGATACGACAGCGAAGCCTTTAATGAGATGCCGGTGGGCACAGGTGCGTGGAAGGCAGTGCAGTATGATGCGGGGCAGCAGTTTATTGTTGAGGCAAATGAGGATTATTTTGACGGAGCTCCTCATATTAAACGGGTGACCTTTGTGGATATGGATAATGAGGCGGCATTTTCAAATGCCCGTTCCGGACAGCTTGATATTGTGATGGTGCAGCCGGGATATGCGGCGGAGCAGATCGGCGGCATGCATGTTGAGAAGCTTGAGACGATGGATGTACGCAACATAAGCCTTCCCTGCGGAGGTGTGCAGACGGTAAAGGATCCGGACGGAAAAAGCGTGACCGTGGGAAATGACGTGACATCGGACAGAACAGTCCGCGAAGCTTTGAATATCGGGATCGACAGAGAGCGGATCATTGAAAATGCGTTTAACGGGGTGGGCGTGCCGGCGTATGGATTTACAGATAACCTGGAGTGGGGAAATGCACCGGAGCTGACCGACAACAGGAAGGAAGAGGCAGGTGCGCTTCTTGAGGCTGCCGGCTGGAAGGATGCGGACGGGGACGGCATCCGGGAAAAGGAGGGGCTTAAGTGCTCCTTTGAGGTCTATACGCCTTCTGACGAGCAGGACCGCTACCAGCTGGCCGCGGCACTTTCGGAGGACGCGAAGGAGCTTGGCATAGAGATCAGGGTGAAGCAGACGACGTGGGATGAGATCACGGAAGCCTCTTATCAGGCAGGCGTTGTGTGGGGGTTCGGGCAGTTTGATCCGATCGTCATTCATCAGCTGTTTGCATCGGAAACATTTCTTACTGCCCAATATTCCAATACACCGGGTTATGAAAATGAGAAGGTAGATACCTTGATCTCGGAAGCAATCGGCACAGGAGAACATGAAGAGGCGGTGGAAAAATGGAAGGAGGCGCAGGAAATCTATGCGCAGGAGATTCCGTATCTGTATCTTGTAAATATAGAGCATTGTTATTTCGTAAATGACAGGGTAGATATCTCTAAGGCCACGCAGGTGCCGCATCCGCACGGGCACGGGATTCCGATTATCTGCAATATGAAGGACTGGACGATAAAATAGCTTAAGGAGGAAAAAGAAGGATGGTACGCATGAAATATCTGGGGAAAACCGTTTTCCGGATGCTCACACTGCTGATTGCAGTCAGCATTCTGTCTTTTCTTCTCCTGGAAGCATCGCCGGTTGATCCGCTGACCGCTTATATCGGTACAGGCTCTACACTTTCGGCGGAGGCAAAGGAAGAGATCTCCAGACACTGGGGGTTAGACGAGCCGCCCATGAAACGTTTTGCGGCGTGGGCGTCGAATTTTATCCGGGGAGACTGGGGAGAATCAATTACTTATAAGAAGCCGGTGAAAACCGTGATAGCGGAACGGTTTAAATTTTCGGCGGCGCTGATGCTTGCGGCATGGATATTTTCAGGCATTCTGGGCTATGTGCTCGGCATTCTGGCGGCGGTAAGAAAAGGGAAGCTGCCGGATAAGCTGATCAAGACCTTCTGTCTGGCGCTCCAGTCGGCGCCGACCTTCTGGATCGGACTTTTATTCTTAAGCCTTTTTTCGGTGAAGCTGGGGCTGTTTCCGATCGGCCTGGCCGCGCCTATGGGAAAGGCGGCGGCCGAGGTCACACTCGGAGACAGGATCTATCATATGATTTTACCGGCATTTACATTAAGTGTTCTCGGAATCGGAAAGATTACCTTATATACGAGGCAGAAATTTATCGAGATCCTGAACCGGGAATTCATTTTGTTTGCAAGGGCGAGAGGGGAAAATACATGTCAGATCATTCTGCGGCACGGGATACGTAATACGCTGATGCCGGCGGTGACGGTTCAGTTTGCCGCTTTCAGCGAGCTCTTCGGAGGGATCGCCCTGGCGGAGACGGTATTTTCTTACCCGGGGATCGGAAGTGCGCTGACAGAGGCGGGGCTTGGCGGCGACGTCCCGCTGCTTTTGGGGATCGCGGTATGCAGCGCCGTCTTTGTGTTTGCCGGGAATCTGGCTGCAAATATTCTATATACGGTGCTGGAGCCCCGTGCGGGCAGATATTGTGAGGACAGATGACGATAAGCTGGCGGAGGAAATATAACGTGGTGAACAGACTGAATACAAGAACAAGAGTTATGATATATGTCGGGATCGCGGCGGTATATCTTCTGGGGGTTTTCTTCTGGGGGATATTTATGCCGGAGAGCGCCTATGCCGTAAACTACGGGGATAAGCTGCTTCCTCCGGGGCCGGGACATTTTTTTGGCACGGATTTTATGGGCCGGGATATGCTGTTTCGTTCCGTGAAAGGCCTGTCGGTCAGCATGGTGATCGCAGCTCTGGCGGCAGCGGTAAGCTCGGTGATCGCTCTGGCGGCGGGCGTGGCGGCGGCTGTGCTGGGCGGCAGGGCGGACAGCCTCGTGAACTGGTGTGTAGATCTCTTCATGGGAATTCCGCATCTGGTTCTTCTTATATTGATTTCCTTTATGCTGGGCAGGGGAGCAAGGGGAGTAACCATAGCGGTGGCACTTACGCACTGGCCGGAGCTTACCCGGGTGGTGCGTTCGGAGGTGCTCTCCGTACGTTCGTCCCAGTATGTCCGCGCGGCATATAAGATGGGAAAGAGTCATTTTCAGGTGGCGTGGGAACATGTGATTCCCCATGTACTGCCGGTGTATTTTGTCGGAGTGATTCTTCTGTTTCCCCATGCGATCATGCATGAGGCGTCCATTACCTTTTTAGGCTTCGGACTTCCGGCGGAGGAGCCTGCGATCGGTGTGATTTTATCGGAATCTATGAAATACATTGCCACCGGGAAATGGTGGCTGGCGCTTTATCCGGGACTTATGCTTCTGATCGCGGTTATGCTGTTTGACGTGATTGGAGAAAATCTGAAAAAATTGTGGAATCCGGACAGTGGGAATGAATAGGAGAGACATATGGAGCATGAAGTAAACAAGAGCCCGGTTCTTATGGTAGAGGATTTGTCAGTTTCTTTTAATATGTACCAGAAGGGGCTTCGCAAAAATGATCTGGAGGTACTGCATAAGCTGAGCCTGAGCGTTCATGCAGGGGAGATTCTGGCGGTTGCAGGCTCCAGCGGTTCGGGAAAAAGTGTTCTTGCCCATGCGGTCATGGGGATCCTGCCCGGAAATGCCGGAACGGAGGGTAGGATGTTCTATAACGGGCAGCCCTTTGGCGAAAAGGAGAAAAGAAGACTTCGGGGGAGAGAGATTGCGTTTATCCCTCAGTCGGTGGAATATCTGGATCCCCTTATGCGTGTGGGAAAGCAGGTTATGGGGATGCGCGGGACGAAGGAAAGACAGAAGGAACTTTTCCGAAAGTACAGACTTGCGGAGGATGTGGAAAGGAAATATCCCTTCGAGCTTTCCGGAGGTATGGCACGAAGAGTCCTGATCGCAGCGGCGCTTATGGAGAACGTCCGGTTAGTGGTAGCGGACGAGCCTACGCCGGGACTGGATCAGAGGATGGCAAGAGAAGCGCTTCATGATCTTCGGGAAATGGCGGACAGGGGCTGCGCCGTACTTCTTATTACCCATGATATTGATCTTGCCTTCCGCGAGGCGGACAGAATCGCGGTTTTTTATGCGGGTACTGTTGTAGAGACTGCGCCGGCAGAGGATTTCCTTGCGGGAAAGGATGCGCTCAGGCATCCGTACAGCAGGGCGTTTTTAGATGCCCTTCCGCAAAATGAGTTCCGGCCGGTTCCGGGCTTTCAGCCCTACGCCGGGAATCTGCCGAAGGGTTGTCTGTTTGCAGACCGGTGTCAGAAAAAAAGTGCACTGTGCGAGGGGGAGATACCCATGCGCAGGGTGCGGGGCGGGGAGGTCAGATGTATTCATGCAGAATAGCGAGGAAAAAAATACGGGTCTTAAGGCAGAAAATATAAGCTTCCGGTATGGAAAGGACGGAGAATGGATCCTTAAGGATGTAAGCCTTGCCGTACTGCCGGGAGAGCGTGTGGCGCTGACAGGGCACTCCGGCTGCGGGAAGAGCACGCTTGCAAAGATATTGGCGGGATATGAGCGCCCGGTGTCAGGAGAAGTGTCCTTTCACGGAGGGCCGCTTCCGGAAAAAGGCTACTGTCCGGTGCAGATGATCTATCAGCATCCGGAGCAGGCGGTGAATCCCAGGTGGAAGATGGAAAAGATCTTATGTGAGGGCTGGACGCCGGATGAGGAGCTTTTAGATGCTATGGGAATCGAGAGGGAATGGCTTAAGAGGTGGCCCGCCGAGCTTTCAGGCGGCGAGCTTCAGCGCTTTTGCATCGCACGGGTCTTAGGGCCCCGGACAAGATTTCTCGTCTGCGACGAGATCAGTACAATGCTTGATGCCGTCACGCAGGCTCAGATCTGGCAGACGGTGCTTATGGAGGCAGAGAAGAGAGGACTGGGCATGCTTGTGGTGACGCACAATATGGCGCTTGCCGGGAAGGTCTGCACACGGATTGACTGTCTGATTGTGGATCATTATGGTGCGGATGATAATTATTTTCAATGCATCAGGAGGGCTGTTCCGTGCCTCGTTTGTA
>CAQNVT010000110.1 GCA_948844705.1 uncultured Dorea sp. | reverse complement strand
GTCTGATTGGCAGATGTTTGCCTTATTTGCTGTTTTGACCGTTATAAATGATTGTAAAAATAGGACGGGTCTAGTATACTTGATGAAGGAGCTGAACACAGATGAATGATCTCTCAAAGGAGCAGCAGAAATATCTTCTCTGCCTTCGGAAACATAAACGGATCGTCCGGATCTCCCGGATCCTCATTCTTTTTAGCTTCCTGTTTCTCTGGGAATTTACGGCAAACGTAGGAATCATCGACTCCTTTATTTTCAGCAGCCCTTCAAAGATTGCGCTGTGCTTCTGGGGAATGGTGCTGGATAAGACGATTTTTGTCCATATAGGCATCACCCTGTATGAAACCATCATAAGCTTTATCCTTGTGACCGCCGTCAGTATTCTGGTGGCTGTCGCCCTCTGGTTCAGTGCCAGGCTCTCGGAAATACTGGATCCTTATCTGGTGGTACTAAACAGCCTTCCGAAATCGGCGCTGGCGCCGCTCCTGATCGTATGGCTCGGCGCTACAAAAACGACGATCATTGTCGCCGGAATGTCCGTCGCAATCTTCGGAAGCATCTTAAGCCTCTATACAAGCTTTACAACCGTAGACCCCGGAAAGATCAAGCTCATATATACTCTGCAGGGAAAAAAGCATCAGGCGCTCGCGAAGGTAGTCCTTCCAAGCTCCGTGCCTTCAATCATCAGCAACATGAAGGTCAATATCGGCCTCTGCCTTGTCGGAGTTATTATCGGAGAATTTCTCGCGGCAAGAAACGGGCTGGGATACCTGATCATATATTCCAGCCAGGTATTTAAGATGGATTGGCTCTTAATGTCCATCGTCCTTTTATGTATTATGGCGACTATCCTCTACTCCTTAATCAACCTTCTGGAAAGATGGTGCCGGAACCGTTTTTAAAAATTTACATCAAAAGAGACGCCGTATACGTAAAGCAGGAGATGCAAAAACCGCACCTCCTGAGTACATAGCTTATTTGGCAATATTTTCTCCGTCATATTTTATATCAGCTTTCCCCAATCGACAGAAGCACCCGTATATTCTCAAGATCCTTTTCCTTCTCTGCTTCTGTAAGCTCGGAAAAAGGAACCAGATCCTTATGAATTCTTTTTACCGTATCTTTATTTTTCCCGTTTTCGGGGATTCCGTATTTCCAGTTATTTAAGAAATGATAACGGTTCCAGCGGATATGCTCAAGCTCTGCAAGCTCCGTCATATATTCATGATCCGGCTCACTCTGCCCTGTTTCTCTTTTCCACTCCTCTATCATTCCAAGCCGTACCTCATGGTAATCCGCCGAGCTGATATTGGAATATTTCGTAAAGGTATCAAGCTTTCCCCATTCGACTTCCAGATTGTCCTTTGTTTCCTCTGCGCCGGAATACAGGTGCGCATAACGCAGATTAATGCTTTTCGCCCGCACAAGCATCTTCTCCTCCAGAATATTGGGCACTCTTCCCGCCTCCTGCCGCCAGAAAAAGATCCGAAGCCTCTCCTGATTTTCATAGTGCAGTACCTCCTCCGGATTTGCGGCAAGTATATCGATACATTTTTCCGGTATTGCAAATAGAAGCTCATTCAAGGTCTCCGCCGCGTCGCTTACAATCAACCGGTCCGCGCCTTCGAAAAGCTCCATTGACTCATACCACGGCTCCTTATGAAATATAACAGAATCCTCCGCCTTCGAAAGCTCATGATAAACTGCCCTGAATCTGTCCGCATCTCCGAAAACATGGTATGTAATCTCCTGTTTCGGATTAAAAATATTATTCTGAAGTCCCCACAAAAGCAATTGCTGCTCCAGAATACCGAATTCCAGAAAAACAATGCTAAACCGGAAGCCCTTTTCTTTTGCCTCTCTGTATAGATTTTGCTTTTTCCAGAATATTCTGGCCGCGATCTCCTCCTCAAAAAACAAGTTTAAATTGACACTCGTGGCTCTTCCGTTCATTGAGCTGCATTTCAAATACACGGGCTTTCCGGAAAGCCGGGAACCATATTTCTGATAAAACAGAAAATTCTCATTCTCTTCTCCCATAAGAATATAGCGCGATGCCTTCGCAAAGCATTCGTCATCCGAAATCCATATTCCTTTCTTTCCCAGCTGTGCAAGCATTGGACCCGTTTCCTCTTCCGGTCCATAAACCGCAATGCTTTCTCCCCGAAGATATGTTCTCCAATTTAAAAACCGTTCTTTTAATACGGTCACCGCCATGATCAATCCGCCCGCAGTCATAAGCGGCGCCGTCCACCTGGCAAGCTCTATGAAAACATTCGATGCATGATCTGTATTGTTGAGAGTATAAAAGCCGATCGAGAAAAACAGCGCATCTGTAAACGGCTCTCCCTCAACAACACCGAATCCTATGGCTCCCAGGATAAACGGAATGAAAAAAATGATGACTTTTAGTATTTTTTTTATATTTTGCATGTGGCACCCTCTAATTTTTTATATTTTCTCCAATGCTCTGTCCGCTCCGATAAGCATAAGTATCATCCCTGTACGCAGCGGCGTCTCCGGATCCGGCGTGATCTCCACCTGCTCCCCTTCCTTGATGCCCACCACATTTACCTCATAATTTCTTCTCACATCCAGCTCCTTGAGCGTTTTCCCTACCCATCTCTCGGGCACTGCCGTCTCTACGATGCTGTATTCCGGCGACAATGCGATCCAGTCCGTAAGATTTGCAGACAGCAGATTTTTCGCAATCTTTTTTCCCATTTCCTTTTCCGGAAATACAACGGCATCCGCTCCGACCTTGCGCAGCACCTCCGCATGGCGCGTATTATGTGCCTTGCATAAAATGTAAGGAATCCCCATCTCCTTCGCCTCCAGAGTCGCAAGAATACTGCTCTCTAAGTTTTCCGACGAACCGATAACAAGACCGTCAAAATTTTTCGATCCCAGAGACTTTAAAAGCTCCGGATTGCCGATATCTGCCTGCACCGCATAGGTAACCTGATCTGCAATATCATTTACCCGCTCCATATCCTGATCCACTGCCACCACATCACATCCCAGCTGCTGCAAAGTAACTGCAACACTTGCGCCGAAGCTTCCAAGCCCCAGTACTACAAACTGCTTTTTCATCCTTCATATCCTCCTTATCCGACCATAATTTCTTCCTTCGGAAGTTCCCGTATCTTGTTCCTCGGGTGCGTCCTTCCCGCAAAGGTAAGCACCAGCGTCAACGGCCCAAGCCTTCCGATATACATCATAATCATTAAAATAATCTGGCTGTTCCTGCTAAGCCTTGTGGTCAGGTCCGCAGTAAGCCCTACCGTACCTGTCGCAGACGCCGTTTCATAGATAACATTGACCAGAGAGACCGTATCCGGCTCGATTACAAGAATCGCGATCGTTCCCGTAATAAATACCGTAAACGCCACCATCACAACACAAAAGCCTGTCCTGAAATTTTCCACCGTTATTTTTCTTCCCATACATTCCGTATCACTGCCTCCCTTTACAAAGGTAACACATGCGAGAAACAGCATGGCAAAGGTTGTCGTCTTTACTCCTCCTGCCGTTCCGCCCGGAGATCCTCCTATAAACATCAGTATGGCACAGAACAGCTTTGACTCCTCATGCATCGCCCCCTGGGAAAACGTATAAAAGCCCGCAGTTCTGGTCGTTACCGACTGGAACATAGATGCCATAAGCTTTTGTCCTATACTCATTGTCCCGATCGTGTCCGGATTATTGTACTCTGAGAAAAATATGAAGGCTGTCCCAACGCTGATCAGGATCAGCGTCATAATGATCGCAAGCTTCGAGTGAAGCTTAAGCCTCGTAAACCACCACCTTATGGGAACCTCCCTATGAATCAGCCTCCTTACATTATCCACAACATCAAACCATACCGTAAAGCCAATACCGCTTAAGATAATAAGAAGTATCGTCGTAATATTCACGATCGGATTGACCGCGTAGCCTGCCAGACTTCGTTCTCCCAGAATATCGATCCCGGCATTGCAAAATGCCGACACCGCATGGAACACCGAATACCACAGTCCCTTTACCAGGCCATACTGGGGAACAAACTGAATCCCGTACATCAATGCGCCAAGCCCCTCCACAAAAAGAGTTCCGGCAATCACCTTTCTTACAATCCCCACAATTCCTCCGAGACGCCCCGTACTGTAGGTTTCCTCAAGCACGATCCTCTCCCGGAGCGTGATCCGTCTGCGAAGCAGAAGAAAAAACAGCGCCGCACACGCAATAACACCAAGTCCTCCTATCTGTATCAGCAGAAGAAGCACTGCCTTTCCAAACAGAGTAAACTGTGATGCCGGGACGATCGTCACAAGCCCGGTCACGCACACTGCCGACACAGAAGTAAACATTGCGTCTATAAATGCAATCGGCCCGGTATTGCTGACAGGGAGATACAAAATCACTCCTCCGAGAAAAATAATACCCAGAAACCCGCCCGCCGTTATACGCAGCGTATTCCACCTGACACTTTTCTTCCTCTTTTCAAACATTTCTGCATTCATATTCCTATTTAACCTCTGAAAATCAATTCTCGTATAAAAGTATAACACAAGACGAACCATAAAAAAATACTATAAGTCCTGATTATACAAGGCTTATAGTATTCGTAAAAACAAGCTGGAAATCGGACTTGAACCGACGACCCCTTCATTACGAGTGAAGTGCTCTACCGACTGAGCTATTCCAGCATATGTGACCTGATGCAGTCACAAATATTATTATATCGTATTTTCGAAAATTTGCAAGAGTTTTTTTTAAGAACTTGACAAGAATTCAAACAAAATTGCTTCAAGCTGTCAAAAGACTATTCCGCCATATGCACCTTCATCTGTGGATATGCGATCTCAATTCCCTCCTCGTCAAACACAAGCTTTATCTTCTCTAAAAGCCTCCACTGTGTCGGCCAGAATTCGTCGTTATTCACCCATCCTCTCGCGCCGATCACTACCGCATGGTCCGCAAGAGCATCCACAAACACGGCGATCTCCTTATCCTTCATGACACAGGCATCCTCACCAAGAAGCCTTTCTATGACTGCCTTTGCCTTTTTCAAATCTGCCTCGTAGGTGATCCCTATCTTTATATTAAGCCTGCGCTCCGGCTGGGCGCTCATATTTGTCAGGCTGTTATTTGTCAGTATTCCGTTGGGAATTACGATCGTTTTGTTGTCGATGGTGCTGAGCTTCGTATAAAAAATCTGTATCTCTTTTACCGTGCCCTCGTTATGATTCGTATCCTCTACAATATAATCTCCCACCTCAAACGGCTTCAGGAGAAGTATCAGCACACCGCCTGCAAAATTCGAAAGACTTCCCTGAAGGGCAAGGCCCAGGGCCACGCCTCCCGATGCAATCAGTGCGGCGACAGACGCCGTATCTACACCGAACTTCGTCGCGATCGTAAAGATCAGAAGAAAATACAGACCGAACTTAAGGAGAGAATCTACAAACTGCTCCACTCCTTTATCTGCCTTAGAGCGGTTAAGGGAACGTCTTACAACTCCCCGTATCCACCGGATCACGATTCTTCCGATACAGAAAAATAAAATAGCGAACAGAACCTTCATCCCGAACCCTATCATATCCGGAATATGATCCTGAAGATATGCCGTCAGCCTGCCCACCTCCTGTACCGCGTCTCCTGCCGTCTCCGCTGCCGCAGCAGTCACCTCGTCTACAACAGCCGCATCCTCGATTCGTGCCATAAGCTCCTCCTTCCTATCTTTTAAGCGCAAGGAATGCACTCAGATTTCCTCTTCTTCCTCCTGTCGCCCTGTGGGAAAATAAAATCTCCGGATTACAATGGGTACACAGATTCGTAACCGCCATATGCTCCCTTCTGATACCGGCCTCCAGAAGTACCTGCCGGTTTGCTTCCCACAGGTTAAGCTGGTATTTCCCGTTTTCCTTCCTGTAAAAAAGCGAAGGCAGCACTGCCTCGTCAAATGCCTTCTCAAACTGCAGGATGACATCCTCGCTTACCTCATAGCAGTCCTGACAGATCGAAGGTCCTATTGCAGCCAGGATATCCGACGGTCTGGAGCCATACTCCTCTTCCATCCTCCGCACGGTCACCTTGCCCATCTTTCCCACGGTCCCCCGCCATCCGGAATGGCTGAGGCCGATCGCCTTCCTGACCGGATCTACAAAATACAGCGGGACGCAGTCTGCATAGAATGTCACAAGACAGATTCCCGGCACATCCGTTATCATTCCGTCCGTCTCCGGAAAACGCCCGCCTCTGTCCTTTTCTGTTACAACAGCCACATTTGTCGTATGTGTCTGATGGGTATAGGTAAAATCCTCCGCAGAAACCCCGATCGCCTGTGCGATAAGCTCCCGATTCCTTTTTATATGCTCCGGGTCGTCTCCTCTTGTGGTACTGATGTTCATTGCAGCCCACTCTCCCTGGCTCACGCCGCCGAGTCTCGTAGAAAATCCGTGATTTACGATTCCTGTACGTTCAAAAAGAGGACAGGAAAGATACGGAACTCCGTTTCTTTCCCTCTCCTCAAATATATGCTCGCTATTTTTATAATGCAATCCTAAACTCATTTTTATTCCTCATTCATACATTCTGCATAAATACAAGACTAATACGCAAAATCAAACGCATTTTTTATCAGCGTGACCTGCTCTCCCTCCATACTGACCACATCAAAACGGCACGGTACATCTGATATTCCCTTCTGCATAAGATAATACATTGCACACCCTGAAATAATTCTCTGCTTCCTTATATCTACCGCTTCCGATGGATATCCCTTCCTTGTATTCCTCCTGTACTTTACCTCGCAGAACACCAGATAGTCTCCGTCTCTTGCGATCAGGTCGATCTCGCCCTTCCTGCAGCGGTAATTATATTCCAGTATACGATAGCCAAGCCCCTTTAAATATTCCGCCGCTTTATGTTCATACTCCGTACCTACCTCGCGCCGATTATACCTCATATTCATCCCTCTGCCCGGACTCCGCGTTAATCCTTTACAAAATTTCCTATAAATGTCACCCGGTGGATCGGTGTCGCTCCAAGCTCTTTTAATCCGGCAATATGAGCCTTTGTTCCATAGCCCTTGTTGCTTGCAAAATCATAGCCCGGATATACCTTGTCATATTCCTTCATCATCCTGTCCCTTGTCACCTTGGCAACGATACTTGCCGCCGCTATGGATACACTTTTTGCATCTCCTTTTATAATCGGCACCTGAGGAATATCTACCTCCGGGATCGTCACCGCATCATTCAGCAGAATATCCGGCCTTACCCCGAGATTTTTTATTGCCAGGCGCATTGCCTTATAGGTAGCCTGCAAAATGTTGATTTCATCAATACACTCCGGATCCGCCATACCGATTCCGACTGCCGCCGCATGCTCCATGATCTCGTCATACAGCATTTCCCTTTTCTTTTCCGATAACTTTTTCGAATCATTCAGATAAAGGATCGTATAGTCCTTTGACAGGATCACCGCTCCCGCCACTACAGGCCCCGCCAGCGGCCCTCTTCCGACCTCGTCAATTCCGCATATATATCTGTAATCCTTATATTCCTCCTCATATACGCTCATAACCTTCGTGCGCGCCAGCTCCCGCTCAAGCCTTTCCTGTGCTTTTTTCAGCTTTTCTTCCTCACGCTTACCCATACACCGCATTCTCCTTTGTATACCCGAATCATAAGCCCACACCCTTAAGAGTGCCGGATAATGCCCATATGATCAAAAGGATACAGGCGTATCCACGCCTTCCCCATAATGTTCTCCCGCTTAATCAGACCCACACTCGGGTCACGGCTGTCTGAGCTGTGATTTCTGTTGTCACCGAGCACAAAATATTCGTCCTCCCCAAGAGTAAGCGGCTCCGAGGCCATATCCGCCGACTCCATGACCTCCGCACCGTATGTATCACTTTCCAGAAGCTCCCCGTCTATATAAACATAGCCGTCAACCACCTGTACCGTCTCGCCCGGAAGCCCGATAATTCTTTTTATATAGTAGACACGCTCCTCATGCAGATACGGAAATACAATAATATCAAATCTTTCCGGCTCGCGGAAGCGGTAGGACAGCTTATCAACCAGCAGATGATCTCCGTCGCTGAGCGTGGTTTCCATCGACGAACCGTCCACTCGTGTGCGCTGTCCGACATAAGTAATGATCACATAGGTAAGAGCAATGATGACAGCAAAGTAAAAGATCCACCCTGCAAGCTCCCTCCATATACTCTTTGAACCCTCTTTATCTTCATAGGACATAATTATAAGCCTCCCTTTTTTGTCTCTTTAGTTTATCACATTTCCTCCGGATATTCCAGTGTCATCCTGCCAAGTCTTCCTCCCCGGAAATCCTCAAACATAAGAAGCGCCGCTTTGTCCGTATCGATCTCGTTTCCCCGCACAAGACAGTGCCGGCTCCTCCCGATGTCCTCAAGCATCCGGTAAGGATCCTCAGACGGACCGATCTGATATTTTTTCTCCAGAACCCCGGGATAATATTTACATAAAAACTTTATAAGCTCCGCCGCAAGCTCCCGTGTATTCAGAAGCTCATCCTTGATAGAGCCGATATAGGCCAGCCTTAAGCCTACCGTCTGGTCCTCGAACTTAGGCCAGAGTATTCCCGGAGTATCCAAAAGCTCCACCTGCTTATTCAGGCGGATCCACTGTTTTCCTTTTGTGACGCCCGGCTTATTCCCGGTCTTTGCACATGCCTTTCCCGCCAGCGAATTGATAAATGTGGATTTTCCCACATTGGGAATGCCCACGACCATCGCCCGCACCGGACGGTTCAAGATGCCCCGCCTTCTGTCCCTTTCCGTCTTTTCCCTGCACGCCTCTAATACAACATTCTGAACAGACTTAAGCCCTCCGCCTTTCTTTGAGTTTATCTTTACGGCCATAAATCCTTTTTCCTCAAAATAACGGATCCACGCGTCGTTCCATTTATCCTCTGCCAGATCTGCCTTATTAAGCAGAATAAGCCTTGCCTTGTTTTTTCCAAGCTCGTCAATATCCGGATTTCTGCTGGACAGCGGGATCCTCGCGTCCACAAGCTCGATCACCAGATCGATCAGTTTTATATTCTCCTGCATCATACGCTTTGCCTTTGTCATATGACCCGGATACCATTGAAAATGCATTCTTACCTACTCCTTTATAAATCCAAAATTATCCCGCGGTGAAAGGACAAACCATGCCTTGCCGTAAATGTATTCCCTCTTTACATTTCCCACATCCGCATCTCTGCTGTCCTCGCTGTTCTCTCTGTCATCTCCCAGCACAAAATATTCGTCATCGCCAAGCTTTATATCATCCGACGCAAGGCCCACCCGGTCAAGCTCTGTCGTTTCATACTCTTCCTCAAGCCTTTCGCCGTTGATATAAATGCTGTTTTCTATGATTTTAACCTCTTCTCCCGGAAGTCCGACGACTCGTTTTATATAATAATGTGAATTCTCATTTCCCTTCGGCTTAAATACAATAACATCGCCCCGCCTCGGCCGCCGCGCATTATAGACAACCCGGTTTACCAGCACTACGTCGCCGTTTCTTAAGACCGGATTCATGGAATCCCCGATCATACTTACCCGCTGCCCCAGATTCCATACGATCAGAAAGGCCAGCAGACAGATTACCGCGACACGGAATATTTTTATCACGATCATCGGGACATACGAAAAAATATGCCGGATATACTCGGTTACCTCCCTCAGAAAATAAATCTGCCGCTTTCTTTCCCAGACTCTGGAGTGAGGCTTTCTTCTCGTCTGTCTCCTTCTTCTCCTGATTCTTCTCATAAAATCTTCACCCGTTTAATATCCCACATAGAGAAAAAGGACAACTACAACTGCTGTACTTGTCCTTTCCTATCATACTTATTTTACTAATTCTTTTACCTTAGCTCTCTTACCTACGCGGTCTCTTAAGTAGTACAGTTTAGCTCTTCTGATCTTACCTCTTCTTACTACCTCAACCTTCTCTACATTCGGTGAGTGAAGCGGCCATGTCTTTTCTACGCCGACACCGTTGGAAAACTTTCTTACGGTAAATGTAGCTCTTGCACCGCCGCCCTGCTTCTTAAGAACAGTGCCTTCGAATACCTGGATTCTCTCGCGGTTACCCTCTTTGATCTTTCCGTATACCTTTACAGTATCACCTACGCGAAACTGCGGTTCCTCTGCTTTGAGCTGCGCAGCTTCAATGTTTTTGATTATATCATTCATGGTTGTGCGACCTCCTTCGTTAAATTGGACGTTCTTAATACCTTTTGTACCAGAGGACCATCTCGTTTTTCTCACAACATTCTATAGTTTAGCATATATGTGAGGGGATGGCAAGGGGTTTTGTGGAAATTTTATAATGCGTTATAATATTTCGTAGACTGCGGTTGCGGATGTAGGGCTTGTAAAGGAATTTGCGTATCTTTTTAATAACGATAATATAGAGACTCTGAAGGCATAT
>CAQNVT010000109.1 GCA_948844705.1 uncultured Dorea sp. | reverse complement strand
TGACGCTAAAACGGCCGGAAGCATAATAACAAAAGGGGTGTTATCAACAATGATGACAACTCTGCCTTCAAGAAGTGCTGAGGCTGCTTTATCAGGTCTTTCTGTAAGCTGAATTTGGGGAAAAGGTGACAAGTAGTTATCTTCAATAAATTGCTCAATATAACCGCTGTCTAAAATTCCGTCAATATCAATGTCATTAATTCTACGCTTTGTTTCATCAAGTATTTCTTTTCGAACAATATCGTCAATATAAACTATGCCTATATCTGTTTTTGAACGTCTGCCAACTTTAAGTTGTTCAATCTTTAGTCTTGTGTCACGAATTCGTCTTCGTATAAGAACGGTGTTAATTCTGAAAGATTCAGCGAAAGCTTCTTTTGAGCCTTGAACAACTATTTCGGTAGCAGCGGTCTGTGTCTCGTCTTTTCAATCAGCTTATCACAGCACAGAATCATGGACGGCAGAATAGTTACGCAGGCGATCACACCGAATATTACCCCCTTGGCCATAACGATTCCGATGTCAAGCCCCAGCGTAAAGCTCATAAAGCAAAGTGCGATAAAGCCGGCAACCGTTGTGACCGAGCTTCCGATCACTGAGGAAAACGTCTGTGATATGGCATGTGCCATCGCACGCTTTTTATCTCCGCCGAACCTTTCCTGCTGTTCCTCATAGCTGTGCATCAGGAAGATGGAATAATCCATCGTAACTCCAAGCTGAAGCACCGCCGCAAGAGCCTTCGTGATATAAGATATCTGTCCCATGAATACATTGCTTCCCAGGTTATAGACAATCGCCATTCCGATGCTCAGAAGAAACAGGATCGGAATAAAGAAGGAATCCATCGTAAGTCCCAGCACGATCGTGGACAGGAGAACTGCGATCAGCACGTAGATCGGTGTCTCACGCTCCGACAGCTCCTTCGTATCAAGCACGATACCTGACATTCCGCTTAAGAAGCACTGTTTATCCGCAATGTGCCTGATCTCCTTCACCGCATCCAGCGTTCCGTCCGCCGACGTAGTATCATCAAAGAATACTGCCATCATCGTTCCGGTATCCGAATTGAACACCTTATAATATTCATCCGGAATCATGCTCTCCGGCACGGATATATCCATGACGGAATCATACCAGAGTACATTTTCCACATGGTCCACAGCCTCGATCTTTTCTTTCAGCTTCACCACGTCCTTATTTTCCATACCGTCCACGACAAACATGGAAAATGCGCCGATGCCGAAATCATCTACCATGATGTCCTGGCCTTCCATTGTCTCAATGTCCTTTGGAAGATAGGTAAGTACATCATAATTGATTCTGGTATTCAGATATCCCCATGTGGCGGGAATCAAGAGCAATACACTGACAATTAATATCGCCACTCTGTACTTGACTACCTTTTTTCCAAAATTAACCATATTCTTTGCCTCACTTTCATTTATGACCACTAGTCATTCTTTACAATATGCACTATATACCAAAAATGACTATTAGTCAATACTTTTTATGACTTTTAGTCATTTTTTTGTAATTTCGCTTGCTAAGCCGGGAAAATATGGTTATAATGACAGGAAAGGAAGGGAAAATGCCATGGGAAAAGTAGATGAAAACAAAAAAAAGAAGAAAGAGGCCCTGTTTAATACCGCTTACGAGCTGTTTACGACAAAAGGGATCAACTCCACCGCCATCTCCGATATCGTAGAAAAGGCGGGTGTTGCAAAGGGCACCTTCTATCTGTATTTTAAAGACAAATATGACATAAAAAATAAGCTCGTGGCCCATAAGACCAGAGAGCTTTTCGATGACGCCGGCGCCGCGCTTGCCGCCGCAGGCATACACGGCCTTGAGGAGCAGCTTATTTTCATCATCGACCATGTCATTAATACATTAATGGAAAATAAACCTCTGCTTAATTTTATTTCAAAGAATCTTGTAATGGGAGCCCTGCGCTCCACCCTGATCACGGGAGAAAACAGTGACAACGACACCTATGAGAGATTTTTAGAGCTTGTAGCTCATGACGACTACAGCTATGATGATATTGACGTCATGCTCTTTACGATCGTCGAGCTTGCCGGCTCCACCGCATATAATTCCATTCTTTACGGAGAGCCGCTGCCCTTCGAGGAATACAAGCCGTTTTTATACCGGTCGGTCCGGCTGATCATCGCAAGCCACAGAAGACCGTAAAAAAAAGAGAGTTTCTAAAACTCTCTTTTTTCCAGGATCCGCACGGAGATCAGATAAGAAACAAACAATACGACACTGCAGACAAAGGCGACTCCCCAGACCGTTGTCATTATATTTTCTACAAATGCGCTTTCCATTACCGCTTCAGGATCAATTCCCACCGCCTCCCCAAGCTTCCAGAGTGCAAATACGGCCAGAGATCCTGCCCCATATACGCCCATGATGGCCATCCTGCTTTTTTCCGAACCGAACTTAAGCTGAATCGGCGTCGTAAATGCCAGTGCGGCAGTCATGATAATAATGCATGCGAGGGCGACTGCCTTCCATTCGTCCCACCACAGACAGCTGCCTTCCTTGAAATAGGTGGATAAGGCGGTTAATAAAGAGGAACCCGCCAGACCGCAGAGCGTTGTCAATATCCCGAATATATATTTTTCCCTCACATAATCCCGGCGGCTTATGGGAAGTGTCAGCAGATAACACATACCATTTTCATAATCGTCATAGCTCATGGTCGTCATAGCCAGTATGGAAAACATCAGTGTTACATAGCTGATTGAAAAGCTCGGATTATTCTGCACGACCGTAAATAAAATAAGCATAAACAATAAAGCCGCAAAAAACTGCTTCTGTCCCTTTAGAAAATTAATATCCTTTATTATCATTGCCTTCATAATTTTTCACCTCGAACCATCATCATTATTAATTCGTCTATATTTCCCCGCTCAATCACAAGCTCCGGATAATTTTCCTGATAGAACTGCTTCTGGTCCGTCAGGCAGCCGTATCCGAAATCCTCCTTTTTGCGGCGGAGAATATAACTCTTATCCAGTACATGGTACTGCTCGTCTGTCATCTTAAGGAGTGCATAGTCGCTTAAAAGCACATCCGTCTCCTCGTGAAGTATAATCTTCCCGTCATCGATCATATAAATATCGTCGCAGAACCCCTCCAGATCTCCGGATATGTGGGAGCTGATAAGAATAGAACGCCCCTCGGTCTCCATATACTCCCGCAAAAGCCCCAGAAGCTCATCCCTGGCAATCACGTCAAGCCCGGCGGTCGGCTCGTCAAGGATCAAAAGCTCTGCCCCGTGGGAGATGGCCGCCAGCACCTGAAGCTTACGCCTCATTCCGGTGGAAAACTCCTTAAGCTTCTTATCAAGCGGAAGCTCAAATTCCTCACATTTTCGTATAAATTCTTCCTTCTTAAAGTTCGAATACAGCCTGTCAAGCATGGGGATCAGATTCTTTACCGACAGATACGCGCTAAAGCCCGAATCCGCCAGGACAACTCCCAGCCTTTCCTTATCCCGGGGCGTAAACTCCCCCGGCGCCTTTCCAAAGATCCTGATCTCGCCGCTGTCCGTGCGGATAAGCCCCAGCAGAGCCTTAAAAGTCGTACTCTTTCCCGCACCGTTTTTCCCGATCAGGCCGGTGACACAGCCCTCCTTAACCTCCATGGTACAGTCAAGCCCGAATCCCTCATACTGCTTCTTTACCTCTTTCAATCTCAACATCTTACTAGTCCTCCAAAACAATATAGAATAATTCCGTAATCTCCTGATCACTAAGTCCGCTGCTTCTGCCCTTCCGGATCGCCGCCTCCAGCTCGGCCTCCACTTCCTTCTTCTTCTCCTCCATCAGAAGATTCTGGTTAAACGCCGCCACAAAGCTGCCCTTCCCGTGCACCGTAATCACAAACCCTTCCGCCTCCAGCGCATCATACGCCTTTTTCACGGTCAGTGCACTGACCCGCAGCTCCTTCGCCAGAGTACGGACCGACGGGAGCATATCCTCCTCCTTCAATTCCCTTTTCATGATACAGCTCTTAATCTGCGTCACGATCTGGTCGTAGATCGGCTGCATCGAGGAATTGTTGATAATCAACTTCATCTTATCCCTCCCGACAGCCCTTTCCCCCACTCCACACGCTAAAATATCTTTCCCCTCTCATATATTAAAATACAATATGTCACAGAAATTTGAAATGGTAGCC
>CAQNVT010000108.1 GCA_948844705.1 uncultured Dorea sp. | reverse complement strand
CTGTGAGGCATCGAGTCCGAGGTGTTCGTTCCAGCCGGAAACTCTCATTGGGAAAGCCCACAAGTCCCACATCAGCAATCACCTTAAGCTCCAGATTTACCCAGAGCTCCTTTGAGGGCTGCCCCGGCTGCGCATATTTGGGAATCTGCATGGTTGCGGTCGCAAAATGCTGATTGCCGAGTCCTCCTTTTCCGCCCTTCAATATGATCTGGCGCCTGTTTTCCCCCGACATATCCGCAATTACCTTTCCGGATTCGGCCTCCTTAATGATCGTCCCTTCCGGAACCTTAAGGATGATATCCTCCGCATCCTTCCCGTGGCATCTGCGCTTCCCGCCCTGCTCTCCGTCCTTTGCGGCATACTTTCTGCGGTGCCTGAAATCCTGAAGGGTATTTAATCCTTCGTCCACCTCAAAGATCACGTCGCCGCCGCGTCCGCCGTCGCCGCCGTCCGGTCCGCCGTTCGGGACATAGAGTTCTCTTCTGAAGCTCACATGGCCGTCGCCGCCTTTTCCTGAGCGTATGAATATTTTTGCTCTGTCTGCAAACATAATACTCCTCTTTCTTTATAACGGTATCCTTATTGTAAAAAAGGATGCTGCTATTTTTGCAACACCCTCTTCATCTTTACTCATTTTTTACAGTAATTACTCAGCCGCTACAGGATAGATAGAAACCTGCTTCTTATCCCTGCCCTTTCTCTCGAACCTTACGACACCGTCAACAAGTGCGAATAAAGTATCGTCACCGCCGCGTCCTACATTTGTACCCGGGTGAATCTTCGTTCCGCGCTGTCTGTAAAGGATATTTCCGGCTTTTACAAACTGACCGTCAGCTCTTTTGGCGCCAAGTCTCTTTGACTCAGAATCCCTGCCGTTCTTTGTGGAACCAACTCCCTTTTTATGAGCAAAAAACTGAAGGTTTAATTTCATCATGGTTGCTGCACCTCCTCGAATGTTAAATCAATATATTCTTCATAGTTCTCATCATCCGCCATATCAGAAAGGCCAAGAATCATCGTCTTCAGCAAAAGCTCTGCTTCGCGGGAGGGACGCTTCTTAAATCTGCAGATAATCGTTCCGCTCTCTTCCTCCGGGGAAACAGAAAAATCATCATCCGTGTAGCGTTCCAGTGCATTGACCGTGTTGATAACAAGCACAGAGGCTGCCGCACACACAATGTCCTGTCCCGCTTCTGCATAACCGGCATGTCCGGAAAGCTTAAAGCCTACGCATTCTTTTTTTATATTCTGATATATGGCCGCATGAATCATGGATCGTCTCCGGTATTAAGCGTTGATCTTGTCGATCTTTACTGCAGTGTACTGCTGTCTGTGACCATTTTTCTTATGGTATCCAGTTTTTCTCTTATACTTGTAAACAATGACCTTCTTCGCTTTTCCGTTCTCAACTACAGAAGCTTCTACAGTTGCACCCTCAACTGTCGGATTTCCAACCTTTAATCCGTCGTTACTTACTGCAAGCACCTGGTCAAAGGTATAAGTCTCTCCGGCTTCTGCACCAAGCTTTTCTACTTTAATGATATCGCCTTCGGCTACTTTGTACTGTTTACCACCTGTTGCTATAATCGCGTACATATGGCACCTCCTATTATCATTACTCGCCAATTACGGTGTTTACATATCACACTTCTGTTTATGTAAATCTTAAACCTCATTGTGCGGCATACTTGTAAAGTGTAGCATGAAAGCCGGGAAAAATCAAGAGGCTTTTGAATTTTCATTCTACATTTTCATTACAAATAGACGGTATGATGTTCTATCTTCAAAAGCGGCCATTCATAATATCCCCGTCTGGTACATTCCTGCATCCATGTTTCCTGCATGTTTTCGAAAACTTTATCAGGATAACCTTCAATCAGTTCCGAAGCTTTTTCGGGATCCTGTGAAACTCCTATTCCCTCATAATACATAACAGCACAAAGATAGTACCCCATATAATCGCCCCTGTTCATAAGCCTTGAAAAATATTGAAATGCCTGCCCGGGCGAGGCGGGTACGCCTTCTCCGAAAAACTGCATGATACCGCATTGATATACAGTTTTTTTATCATAAACAGTACCGTCGGCTACAGCGGAATAAAGTTTATAAGCCTTTGTATAATCCCTCTTGATGCCGTCTCCTTCATAATACATCTTTGCGCACCGGCATGCAGTATCTGAACTGCCGCTCAGATTATAAGAACGCAGAAACCATTGCAGCGCACTTTTTTTGTCTCCGTCTTCATAGTAGATCTGTGCCATCACAGACAAGATACCTGCTATACCGTTTATGAATTCTGAATTTTTGTCTTTTTTCTGATTCATTTTGCTTAGTTCACTGATTCTTCTGCCGCATAGCTCCAGCGCCGTTGTACGGCTTTTCTTCGTACCGATATTCTTATAAGCTCTGATGCATGATATGGGAGACCATTCCAAATCTCCCATATCCCAGGATTTCAGAAACAATTCCGAAGCTTCTTCGTATTGCTTATAGTCTGACAGGCATGAAGCATAGAGGTGATATGCCCAGGGATCTTCGTGTTTTATTGCGGTTTTATACCAATTTAAAGCGCTTTCTTTGTCCTTCATTTCAGATGAATATATGAGTGCACACAAAAGCTGGGCATCCATATTTCCCTGTTCTGCTGATTTTAATGCCCACACTAAAGCATCTTCTATATCCTTCTGCCTGCGTTCTTTCTCGGAAAGCCGCACTCTGCCTGGATCATTTTTGTCAATGCCGTCGTGATAGAGCATATCGGCATAGGCATACTGCGCTTCTGCCGCCCCTTTTTCTGCCCTTTTTATTAATTCCTTTTCCAGATGATATTCCTTTCGGACAGAGGAATCCACACAGAGATCCTTTAGCTTCTCATCCGCTTTGGAATGGCCCTTCTTCGCGGCTTTCGAATACCACTTTGCGGCGATCAGCGAGTGATCCTTCATCGATGCTTCCATGTTTCCGCACAGGTACATTGCCTCTTTATGCTCCAGATCGGCTGCCTGTTCCATTATTTTCAGGGCTTCCTCATATTTTCCTTGCTCATAAAGGGGCAGTGCCTTATTGTAAAGCTGTTTTGCTTCTTTTTTTGTACTATTTCCAAATAAGCCCATAGTATCTCCTTGTCTTGTATTGACAGAATCTATTTTGCAATTTATTTTTTCTCTTTTTTTATGCTGCGTTCATAACGATAAACAAGAGCGCACAAGTAGGCTGCCTCCGCATCTCCCTGCCTGGCCCTGTCCTCCCATTGGCTGAGGGCCTCTGCATCTTTCTGCCTGATTTTAATTTCCTCATGCTGACTGATAGTTACTTCTTTTTCCGGAGGCTCTGAATCAAACAGATTCTTTGAAAGGTTATTACGGAAAAACACTGCCTCTTCATTTCCGCACGCAGCAGCCTTTTCATACCAATAAAGCGCTTTCTCCAGGTCTTTAGGTTCCATTTCTATCTCATAGATAAAACCAATATCGAACATGGCATCAGCGCTGCCCTGTGCGGCCGCCTTTTCAAACCAATACAGCGCCTTTTCAAGATTCTCCTCTGTGCCTTTGCCGTTTTCGTACATTCTTCCGCAGGAGAGCTGCGCTTCTGCATGTCCTTGCTCTGCCGCTTTCCCGTACCAGTAAAAGGCGGATTCCACATCGGTTACCTCATCTTCATCCGCTCCCCATCCGGTATCGTACGCCAGTCCATATCTGTACTGCGCTTCTGCATGTCCCTGCTTTGCTGCTTTTTCATACCAGTACATTGCCTTTTCTTCATCAAATTCGCCGCTTTTATCCTCATACTGATACAGATCTCCGCATCGGAACTGTGCTTCCCGGTCTCCGGCCTCTGCCGCTTTTAACAGATATGGAAAAGCCAGCGCATAATCTTCCCTGTCATATGCCTCCATTCCGCTTTTCAAAATCTCCTGTTCATCCATTCCGATAATCATCCTTTCCCTGAACTCTTACAGCCGACAAACAGCGGTTTCACCACCTATTCATCCGCTAACCGCAGTAATTTCTCCGCATTTGCACCAAGTATTTTCTCTCTTTCCTCTTCCGTAAGCTCCATTTTTCCCATAAGCTTAAGGAACTCCTTCTGTCCGCTCCACGGCGAATCCGTAGCAAAAAGGATCCTGTCGGCCCCATGGCTTCTGACAATCCTCAGGAACTGCTCCCCTGGCATCCTGTCAAGAACAACGCCCGTATCAAAATAAACATCCCTGCCGACCAGATACTCTTCCACCTCATCCCACTGTTCGTTTCCGCCCATATGTGCAAGGACCAGCTTCTTAATCCCCGTCTCATCTATAACCTCTGCGGACATCCGGGGAGTACAGTGAATGTCCTCCGGACATTTCGGGTCCGCACCGGCATGGACGCTGACAATCAGGTCAAGCTCGGCGGCATAAGCTATGATTCTCTTGTACCGTATGTCGTTAAAATATACCTCCTGATAATCCGGATGCAGCTTAATTCCCTTAAACCCCATAGCCTTTATCTGACGGAGCTTTTCTTTATAATCCTCACAGTCGGGATGTATGCTTCCAAAAGACAGGACCGGCTTTTCCTGATACCGGGAAGCAAACTCATTAATAGAACGAAACTGTGAAGGCTTCGTAACAATAGGAAGCGCTATGGATAAATCAACTCCGGATTCAAGAGTCTCCTTCCTAAGGCCTTCACAGGTTCCGTCCGTATAGGGCTTTATCCCGCATACACCGGCAAGAAAATCGATCGTCCCTTTTGCAATCTTATCCGGAAACATATGCGTGTGAAAATCAATAATCATTCCTTATCACTGTCCTTCATTTTATTGTAGCAATATCCGATAATATCTCTTCTCGTGATGATGCCGATAAAATGCTCTTCATCATCTACAACCGGGATAAAATTCTGTTCCATGGCACGGCCGATCAGATCCTCCATATTAGAATTCACACTGACACACTGATAATCAAGCCTTCTTGTAATCTTCATAATACTGATATCCTCGGCATCCTTAAGATTCAGAAGATTCAGCCGTTTCAGATTCCACAGAAGATCCCCTTCGGTGATAGAGCCTATGTATTTTCCTTCTTTATTTAAAATAGGCACGGAGGAATACTGATGGTATTCCATGATCTCCAGAGCCTGTCTCAGCATGTGGTAATCATAGATATACGCCACCTCGCTTTTGGGCTTTAAAAAAAACATAATATTCATAAATAGGTCCCTCCCCTAAACCTGCGTTGTAACAAAAATATCGTAAATAGCCTCGATTGCAGAATCAAAATCATGGTTTCTGACTCCGATGATAATATTCAGTTCGCTGGAGCCCTGATCAATCATTTTCACATTTACATTTGCATGGGCAAGCGCCGAAAAGATCCGCCCGGAGGTTCCTCTTGTCGCTCTCATACCGCGGCCTACCACTGCAATCAGGGCAAGGTCGCTTTCAAGCTCCAGAAAATCCGGCTCGACTGCTCTGTGAATGCCTGCAATCACCTGCTGTTCCTTTTCCTCAAATTCGTCCTGGTGTACGAAGATAGTCATGGTATCGATGCCGGAAGGCATATGCTCAATGGAAATATTATTCTGCTCAAATACCTCCAGGACACGTTTGCAGAAGCCTACTTCTGAATTCATCATCGCCTTTTCTACAGTGATCGACGCAAAATCCTTCTTTCCTGCGATTCCCGTAATCGTAAATCTCGGCTTCTGGCAGGTCGCTTCCACGATGAATGTCCCTTTATCCTCCGGCGAATTCGTATTTCGGATATTGATTGGAATTCCTTCCTTTCTCACCGGGAATATGGCATCCTCATGGAGCACCGTAGCTCCCATATAGGAAAGCTCTCTAAGCTCCCGGTAGGTAATCGTATCGATCGCCTTCGGGTTTTTGATGATTCGGGGATCTGCGATAAGAAATCCTGATACATCCGTCCAGTTTTCATACATATCCGCGTGAACGGCCTTTGCCACAATAGAGCCGGTAATATCCGAGCCTCCTCTGGAAAATGTCACAATCCTTCCATCGGGGCGTACGCCGTAAAACCCGGGAATTACGGCCCGCTCTACGCCTTTAAGACGTTCTGACAATACGGCATCTGTTTTCTTCGCATCGAAGCTTCCGTTTTCATCAAAAAATATCACCTCTGCCGCATCGATAAATTCGTAGCCAAGATAAGCGGCCATAATAATCCCATTCAGGTATTCGCCTCGTGACGCGGCATAATCCCGTCCGATCTTCTTGCTGAAATTTTCCCGTATAATCTGGAACTCTTTATCAAGAGACAGGGAAAGAGAAAGTCCTTTAATAATGTCGTCATAACGCTCCTTAATCTTTAAAAGGAGCTCCTCAAAGCTCTCCTCGGTATCCTCGTCCTCCTCCAGCATAGCCTGTTTATAGCAGCTGTACAGCATATCCGTAACCTTTGTATCTTTAGGGAAGCGCTTTCCCGGCGCCGACGGGATCACATACCGTCTTGCCTCATCCTTGCGGATGATCCGGCCGGCCTTCTGAAACTGCTCGGCACTTGCAAGAGAGCTTCCTCCGAATTTTACCACTTTTTTCATCTTATTTCCGTAAGCCTCCAAACTGTCCTTCTTTTGTCCTATACTATATTACCCCATTTCCCCTATAACTGCAATGTGAAATCTCATCAAAAAATTATGCAAAAATCATTTCCGGATTATATCTCCGTAAGATGCTCCGGCGGCCTTTTTCAGATCCTCCGGCAGAAGCTCAAGCTGCATTCCAAGCTTTCCTCCGCTTACATGTATATGAGCCAGGTCCTTTGCGTCCTCCTGGATCACGACAGGAAACTGCTTTTTCATGCCGATAGCGGTACAGCCGCCCCGCACATATCCGGTCACCTTCGTAAGCTCCTTTAAAGGAAGCATTTCCAATGACTTTTCTCCCACGCACCTCGCGGCTTTTTTGAAATCTATCTCATCCTCGATCGGTATCACGAATACATAGTGAGCGCCGCTTTTTCCGGTCGTCACCAGTGTCTTGTAGACAAGTGCGTGATCATAACCCAGCATATCGGCCGTCTGTATACCGTCTGTAAATTCATCGCATTCATATTCCTCGTACTTATAGCTGATTTTCATGCGGTCAAGGATCCGCATGGCATTTGTTTTTATTTCCTTTTTACTCAATTTTCTACACCTCTTAGCTATAGAATTTCCGTACCCATATCAGAAAGAGGAACCAGTGTCCCGTCTTCCTTTCTTGCACGGATATCAAGTCTGTGATAATGAAGAGGTCTTGCCGGTTCTTTCATATAATTCAAAAATGCTTCCATTACAAGATCAGGCTTCAGGTTTTGCTCACTTCCGGTTGCCAGAAGGAGATAGATACTCTCGGCATCTGCCCGCATTTCGTAGATCATAGGCAGGATATCCACCTCTTTTTCGCTTTTTTTGGTCTTTTTCCACACAACGGCCTGCTCCTGATTAAGAAAATCCGGAATACCCGCCCGCCATTTTTCCGGAATACATAAGCGCACATCCGAGGATCTCCCCGATTCAAGAAGAAATACCCGGTAATCCGCAGCCGCCGTAACCGTCATTCCGCTTGCCTTTTTATCATCGGGAATCTCTACAAAGCTCACAATATCGATTCCCTCTGCCATTACACGATTTAGCTGAGAAACCGCCTTTTCGGAGCAGATCCTTTCTGTAAGCTCGATATCCAGATATTCTCCGTCGCTGGTAATTCCGACTCCAAGAGGCTGGGCGAAGGACATAATCATATGAGGGCTGTAGCCTCCGGTAAAGGCGATCGGGATGTCCGCTCTCCGCATAGCCTTCTGAAAATAGCGCATAACATCCAGGTGTCCGATGAATTTCAGGACTCCGTACTTTCGGAATTTAATTCTTGCCTTCAACGCAGACACCTCCTCCCCACTTAAGAACACCGCAGCCGGAGCATTGCTGTCTGCAGTTCGGCGTAACCTCTGCATTTAACGCATGCTCCCACTCCTTTATAAGAAATTTCTTTGTCACACCCACATCAATGAAATCCCACGGGAGGATCTCATCAAAGGAACGTTGTCTCAGATTATAAAACTCCATACTGACACCGGTATTTTCAAAGGCTTTCTGCCATTTTTCATAATCAAAACAGTCGCTCCATGAATCATACAGGCATCCCAGGCGGTAAGCCTCTAAAAGCACCCTGCCGGTTCTTCTGTCCCCTCTTGCAAATACACCCTCTAACACCGTGACCTCCGCGTCATGCCAGTTATATCTTAAGCTTTTCCGGTTTAACTGTTCCTGAAAGGCATGTTTTACGATCGCTGCTCTGGCAATATACTCCTCATTGGTGAACATAGGCGCCCACTGGAAGGGGGTAAAGGGCTTCGGGATAAAGAAAGAACTGCTTGCCGTAATCTGGCATTTTCCGTTCCTCTCTTCCTTTGGAATCTCATAATAACGTCTTGCAACCTTATCCGCAAGCTCCGCGATCGCCTTCATATCCTCCTCTGTCTCCGTCGGAAGGCCCAGCATAAAATAAAGCTTTACCTTATTCCATCCGCCCTCAAAGGCCTGTCCGGCGCCATTAATAATGTCCTCCTCCGTAAGTCCCTTGTTGATCACATTGCGCATTCGCTGAGACCCGGCTTCCGGCGCAAAGGTCAGGCTGCTTTTTCTTACATCCTGCACCTTTTCCATCACGTCAAGAGAAAATGCATCGATACGAAGCGACGGCAGAGAAATGTTGATTCCCTTTCCTTTAAATTCTTCTATTAAAAATGTCACCAGCTCCTTTAAGCTGCTGTAATCACTGGAGCTTAAAGAACTTAAGGAAATTTCCTCATGTCCGGTATTCTTTAGCATCTGATAGGCATATTTTTTCAGCATCTCAGGGCTTCGCTCTCTTGTGGGACGGTAAATCATCCCGGCCTGGCAGAAACGGCAGCCATGTAACTTCCAGGAAGGCTGCTTTTTCCTGCTATCACTTGCTGTACTGCAGATTCTTCCAGTTCCTGCCCAAGCTGCCTTACACATTCCT
>CAQNVT010000107.1 GCA_948844705.1 uncultured Dorea sp. | reverse complement strand
GAGGTAGTAAAGAGGATCGCGGCGGCAGGGCACGAGATCGGAAATCATGGATATACCCATGAGCGTCTGGTTGAAAAGACGGTGGAGGAGCAAAGGGAGCTTGAATAAGAAAAGCCCATTTCCGACAGGATATAGGGAGTGCGCACATGCCAGTCCCCCGACGGAGTGCGGAAGCCCACCGGCTCCTTTCCCGTAAGCTCCTTAATGATCCTCTGTGTCTTTTCAATAATCTCCCTTTGCTCCTCCACCGTCTTTTCAACCAGACGCTCATGGGTATATCCATGATTTCCGATCTCGTGCCCTGCCGCCGCGATCCTCTTTACTACCTCCGGGTTGTGCTCTGCCACAAAGCCCGGCACATAAAAGGTTGCCTTTACCCCGTATTTGTCCATCAGGTCCAATATCATGTCCACACATCGGTTCGGCCCGTATTGTCCGATGGAACGGGCCCGTATCAGCTTTTCCGCGTTCGGCTCGTCCGCCGACATATTCCGCCAGATAACGTCCCCGTCCAGATCAAAGCTGAACATGACCGCACTCTTTTTCCCCTCCGGCCACTGAATTCTCTCCATTTCTTATGCTCCTTCCTTTGTCTTGTTCTATTGGTCACTTGGTCACCCACTTAATATAATAAAGATAGCACTTATAGTGCTACCTGTCAATCAATTTCTACAATTTTATTTTTATTATTTTAATTTTTTTGTTCTATTTGAACATATCCATTGTCACCTGCAGATGCTCGTGCATCAGACGCTGAGCCGTATCGGTATCCCTGTTTCGGATTGCCTGAATGATCATCCGGTGAGATTCAAGCTCATATTCCTTGGAGGTGGCATCCAGAATATCTGAAAATTTCCCGTACATCATATCCCAGATCGCATTCAGCACGATCTCCAGAGTCTGGGTCATGAACATGCTGCCGGTTTTCGCCGCATACAATCTGTGAAGCTCAAATTCACCCACGGTCTTTCCTGTCTCTTCATACCGCTTTTTTATCTCCCGGTACATCTCCTCCAGCTCGTCGATATCCTTTTCCGACGCATTCCGGACGATAAGCTCCACTCCCTTTACCTCCAGAGCCTGCCTGACCTCGTAGGCTTCCAGCATGGAATAGCGCTCCAGGTTCTTGCTCAGGCTGTCATATCTGGCGCCGTCGCCGGCCGCCGGCTGCTCTCTTAAATATCTTCCCTTCCCCTGATGTGACACAATGATTCCCCGGTTTTCCAGCACATGAAATGCCTCCCGCAATACATTTCTGCTTACGTTCAGCTTCTCAATAAGCTCCCTCTCCGCCGGCAGCTTATCGCCGGGCTTTAAATTTTTCCGGTCGATAAACTTATATAAATCCTCAACTACTTCCTCATACAAAAGAGTACGTGTCGCTCTGTTACTGATTCTCATTTAACCTCTCCATAAAATCATTTATTTTAATCATCTTATCACACTTTTTTCATGTTTGTACATTTTTATTTAAGAAATAACGTAACTGTGAAGGTACTGAACAGTTACGAAATAACACACATAATAATTTTATAATTTTTTAATTCTCATTTTATTGACTTTATCCTCTGAGGGCGTATGATGGTTATTAAGTTAGGAAGGTGATGATTTTGAAGGAAAAATTAATGCGTTTTATGTACGGAAGGTACGGGGTTGATTCCCTCGGGAAATGTCTCCTCGGCATCGGGATCGCCGCCGCGGTCGTTACATGGTTTTCTGATGCGCGGATATTCCCGCTGCTCTCATGGGCATGTATCATATACACCTATTTTCGTATGTTTTCTAAAAATATTTATAAACGCTCCGCGGAAAATCAGGCATACTTAAGGAAAACCTACAAGCTCCGCTGCTTTTTTGCCCGTCAGAAAAATATGCTGATACAGCGGAAAACGCATCATATATATAAATGCCCGTCCTGCAAACAGAAGATCCGCATCCCGAGGGGAAAGGGGCGCATTGAAATACGCTGTCCGAAATGCGGCACTACATTTATAAAAAACAGTTAGAAGGGAACCCTTACATGTTTGGATATATTGCAATCAATAAGGCTGAAATGAAGTTCAAAGACTACGATATGTACCATTCGTACTATTGTGGTCTTTGTAAACGTTTAAAGGATAATTACGGGAAAAGCGGGCAGATGACCCTGACCTATGACATGACCTTTCTGGTCGTTCTGCTTACAGGCTTATACGAGCCGGAGACGTCGGCGGAAGTCGTAAACTGCATCGCCCATCCTCTTGAAAAGCATACGGCCAGGACAAATCTCTATACCGACTATGCCGCGGCTATGAATCTTGTATTTTCCTATTATAAATGCAAGGACGACTGGGAAGATGAGCATAAAAGAAAAAGCTATCTGACGGCAAGGATATTGTCGAAAAAGGTAAATGATATCTCAAAAATATATCCCGAAAAGCTTGCACGCATTTCTTCCGACTTGCAAAAACTTTCATATTATGAGAAACTAGGAGAGACAGATCTTGATAAGATGGCCGGACTCTTCGGCAATACTATGGCGGAAATATTTGCATACCGGAAGGATGAATGGGAGCTTTCCCTGCGCCGGATCGGATTTTTCCTCGGGAAGTTCATTTACCTTATGGACGCATACGAGGATGTGGAGGAGGATATAAAGACCGGCTGCTATAACCCGCTCAAAGAAGCATATGAAAGGGATACGGATTTTGCCGGAAGCTGCAGAGAGCTTCTGACCCTGATGATGGCAGAATGCTCCCGGGAGTTCGAAAAGCTCCCCATACTGCTTCACGCGGATATTCTGCGCAACATCTTATACTCCGGCGTATGGTGCCGGTACACTGCCGTTACGGAAAAACGGTCACAGAAAAGCAAAAATTAGGAGAATTATTTATTATGGCAGACCCTTACAGCGTCCTTGGCATCCCGCGGAATGCCTCTGACGACGAGATAAAAAAAGCATACCGAAGCTTAAGCCGGAAATACCATCCGGACGCCAATATCAACAATCCGAACAAGGATCAGGCAGAAGCAAAATTTAAAGAAGTACAGCAGGCCTATCAGCAGATCATGCGCGAAAAGGAATACGGCTCCTCCGGATACGGTCAGGGCAGTTACGGTCAGAGCGGATATGAGCAGGATGACTTCGGCGGATTCGGTGGATTCGGAGGCTTTGGCGGACCCTTCCGGGGCTTCGGTGCGGAATACCGCCAGGCAAACACGGGAGGGACAGAGAACGAGGAGGACCTTCACCTGCGCGCCGCCGCCAATTTTATAAACAGCGGACATTATCAGGAAGCGCTCAATCTCCTTAACGGCATCAGTAACCGCGGCGCCTCCTGGTACTATTACAGCGCGGTGGCAAACTCCGGCGCGGGCAACAATGTTATGGCGCTTAACCATGCCCGCGAGGCCCTAAGGCTGGAGCCGGGCAATTTCCAGTATCAGATACTCGTAAACCGCCTGGAAAGCGGCGGAAGCTGGTATCAGCAGAGGCAGGGACCTTATCAGACCACCTTCGTAGGAGGCAACGATTTCTGCATGAAGCTGTGCCTCGCCAACCTTATGTGCAATCTCTGCTGCGGCGGAAGCGGATTATGCTGCGGCGGAGGCGGAATGCCGGGAGGATATATATAGAAGCAAATGGGGACAGGGTAAATGTTAATTGGGGACGTAGTATTTTTAGAAATACTACGTCCCCAATTGAAAATACCCTGTCCCTATCCTTTAAGCCGAAACCTTGACACAAGCTCTTTTAACATACCTGCCTGACCGGACAGCTCTTCACTGGCTGCCGCGCTCTTTTCTGCCGTAGCCATATTAGACTGTACAACATCGGAGATCTGGTCGATTCCCCGAATAACCTCCTCCGTGGCTTCTGCCTGCTTTGCAGAATAATCTGCAATCGCATCGATTAAATCTGTCACCTCTTTTGCACGCTTAACTACCGACATCATAGATTCCACCGTCTCTTGTGCGATACCGTTTCCTTCCTCCACTGCCTCGACGGTCTGATCGATCAGAGCCGTTGTATTCTTTGCCGCCTCGGAGGATCTGCTGGCAAGACTCCGCACCTCGTCGGCAACTACGGCAAAGCCTTTTCCTGCTTCACCGGCACGGGCCGCCTCAACCGCCGCATTCAACGCCAGAATATTTGTCTGGAAGGCAATATCCTCTATCGTTTTGATAATACTATGGATCTCCGTCGACTTATCACTTATCCTCTGAATCGCGGTATTCATCTTCTGCATCTTGTCGTTGCTCTCCAGTATGTTGCTTCCGACCTCCTGCGCAATCTGGCTGGCCTTCTTCGCTCCCTGGGCGGTCTTCTGTATCCCGTCGGATACCTCGTTGATATGTGTCGCCAGATTTTCTACCGCTTCCGACTGCTGGGATGAACCGAGCGAAAGAGTCTGCGCTCCTTCGGAAACATATCCTGAGCCTTCCGCCACCTGGCCGGCGGCAACATTGATCTGTCCCATGGTATCATTCAGCGACCTCGAGATTCCCTCCAGGGAATCTTTAATTTTCGCAAACTCACCTACATATTCATGCGAAAGGGTGAAGGCCAGATCGCCTCTTGCTATATTCTGAAGTTTCTCCGACACTTCATCAATATATCCCACATAATCCCTCAGCCTTACTACTGTTTTTCCAAAATTATCCGACAGCTCGCCAAGCTCATCATTTGAGGAATGACTGATCGTCTGCTCCAGCTCACCCTCCGCGATCCTGGCCGCCACATAATTTAATTCCGCTACAGGCTTCCCGATGATTCTTCTTACAAGAAGGATAATCAGCAAAACTGCAATAATTACTGCGGCAACCGCTACTGACACCATCATGCCGGTCAGCGTCTTAAGATCTCCCAGCACCTCAGCCTTTGATACATACGCCACTGCCATCCAATCGCTGTTCGGCACCTGAGCCACTTCTATGTACATATTATCCTCATAAACAGACAATCCTGTCGCACCCTTTTCGATCTGCTCAGATGCATATGCATACATGTCTCCGCTAAATTCACTTAAAAGCCGTCCGGTCATATCCGCATCCTTATGCCCGATGATCGTATCCGTCCGGGTATCTACAAGGAAGATTCCGCCGGTCTTTTCCAATTGTATATCCGCTACGATATCAGAAATGGAGTCCAGATACACATCTGCGGCCGCAACGCCCCGCACTTCTCCGTCTGCCCCCTTTAATACGCCGGAAGCGCCTACAACATAGGACTGGCTGTCTTCGTCAAAATACACATCGCCCAGAATAAAATCCTCTGACTCGATACCGTCCTTATACCATGATTTCTCCGCCGCGTTAAAGTCCGGTCCCGGCACAAACGACGCATGATACAGGGATCCGTCTGTAAACGCCACATAAAGCCCCGCCGGGTATGCGTCATTTTGCCCGGCCGTATGCCGGATATATTCCATCATATCCGGAACGTCCATGTTCTCATACTGGACCGTATCCCTCTGCATCTCCAGCATCGTCAGCGTCTTATTCATCCATGCGCTTGTTTCCTGAAGTGTCTTGTCCGTAGTTTCCTTAAGCAGGCTCTCGCTCTTACTAAGAAGCGTATCGGAAACACGGTTGTATACAAGAAGCAGGAGCACGGCTACCATAACCACAATCGTTACGATGATCGCTGCTACCAGTTTTCTCGTAATGCCTCTCTTTTTCATTCTGCCTCTGCCTTCTTTTGTCCTCATACCTATTCTCCTTAAAATATTTTCTATTCCTTTAGAAAAATTATAACATAAATCTGGGACGTAGTAAAATTAATTTTACTACGTCCCAGATTGAAAATACCCTGTCCCTAATCGCGCTTATTCTACCGGAAATGTCATATCATTCACAACGAATTCTTTTATCTCATTAATATCTACCAGCCGATTATACGTCGTCTTATACAAGTTCCCTACTCCCAGTGTATAACTACTGTTATCTACGAGGTCTTCCGTATCAAAAACTACATAGCTGGTTCCATCTTTATATTTGATCTCCAGATGATTGAGATTATCTACATCTGATGCCTCGGTCTCCGAAAGCCCTGTACCCTTTGACATATCAATCGCCATAGACACCGGAGAATACTCAAAACAGCCCTTGTCCCCCATATCTATTTTCTTCATTGGAACGGCTCCGCCCTTCGTCAGAGATACGGTTTCTTCCTCTGCCTCATAATCGTCCGGAAGCTCCGCACGGGGAGACGGATATTTATAAATTTTTAATGCCGGATACTCTCCCTCCTTCAGCTCTTCAAAGGAAAGCAGATAGGCAGAGCAGTAAAACTTATCCTTTGTGCTCTTTTCCGTATCTACATATATATGCTCTCCATATCCTGTGCCTTCCGTAGTTTCAAAGGTAAATATCCATAATGCGTCATCTGCCAGGTATGCCCCCTTCGACTCATTTGTATCCTCATTTCCTACCAGCATTGTAACGCCCCCTTCCCGCTCCAGGGTAAAATATATGAAGGCGCTGTTCTTATCATACACCATATTTTCTATCCGCAATGTATGATCTCCAAGCTGCTTTTCAACCGGCTCACTCATGGCACCGTCCCCAACCAGCTCCTTTGCAGTCTCCGGATCTACGGAAACATACTCGTGGGAGGGAAGCGTTACGGGTGTCGTCCCGCCCTTCTGATTGTCAAATTCTTTTGTAACGGCCTGTGTAGATTTCTTCGTCGTATTTCCAAACATAGCATCAAAAAAATCCGAATTCGCGGCCGCATATACTGCCGTCGGGATTATGAGACAGCATGCCGCCACGGCCGCCGCAATATAAGAACGTTTTCTCCGCCCTGTAAGCCTGGCACCTCTCTGTTTTTTCTGTGCCGTCTCAAGCATTTTATAGGTATCGTTAATTCTTTTATTTACCGTGTCAGATATCTGAATGTCCTGTCCTAAAATTTCTTCTATCTGTTTCTCTGATAATGTCATAGCTCTCCCTCCTGATTTAATAAGATATTGCCTGAGCCAGTTTTTTTCTGCCTCTTTTGAGCCGGCTCTTCACCGTATTTTCATTCATACTTAAAATTTCCGCGACCTCCCGGGTGTTAAAGCCTTCTCCATAATACAGAAGAAAAATTGCCCTGTCGCTCTGCGGGAGCTCCTTAAGAAGCTCATAAAATTCGTACTCACTTTCCTTCTGCGGTGCCGCCGGTTCCTCCGTCAGTTCTATAGACACGGTCTGTCTCTGCTGCCGGAGCATATCCGTACAGCGGTTGATCAGAATCCTTGTCAGCCATGTTTTAAAATATGACGCCGTTTTAAGCTCTCCGATGTGCTCATACGCAGAAAGGATTGTATCCTGCATAACATCTGCAATATCCTCCTCGCTGCTCAGATAGCTCTTGGCCGCCTTGTAAAGTGCAGTTTTATTCTCCTCGATAAGCTGTATAAATGCGGCAGTGTCATTTCGCTGCGCCTTTTTCACCAACAGCATATCCATACGCTTCACCTCACTATTCTTTTCCAGAGTACTCTTCCTTTACTTTACATTTATTAGACGGAAAAATCATCCGCATAGTTGCATTGGGGACGTAGTAATTTTAATTTTACTACGTCCCAGATTGAAAATACCCTGTCCCAATTTGAACATTCCCCTTCATTTATAGTATATATCTATAACATCATGTTGAAAATCAATTGGTATTTAAAAAATATACCCGATATACTGAAAGTAACGTATATAAGGAGGTAATGATTATGTCCATTACAGCGGAAACCGCAAAAGCACATGCAAATGACCCTGCCGTATTATGCTGCAGAGCCGAGGCAGGCATTACAATTGAACCAGCAAACCTGGAAGATCCTGCCATCTTTGACGAGTTAGTAGATTCCGGACTCTTAAATCTCGACGGATGTCTGAAAATCAGTCAGGTACTGGGGGCAAAGCTGACAAAGACAAGTGATTCTCTTTGCCCGCTTACTGTCGATAATGTAGACGGAATCGTAGAAGCGTCGGACGAGCCGGCTGAGGAAGCGGCCCCGGCTGAAGAAGCTCCGGCAGTGGCAAGTGTAGCCGGTGCCGTGACAACCGTTAAGGGCGGCAAGGTAGTGATCTCCATTAAAGAAGGTAAAGATATCTATCTGGAGCTTCCTATCTAGTACAGTGTTTCGCTGTACTAATAATTTTAAAAGGATGTTGGGGAGCGGCGTGTTTTCAAAATCAATGATTTTGACAGTCTCCAGCGATGCAGCAGGTCTGACTGATTC
>CAQNVT010000106.1 GCA_948844705.1 uncultured Dorea sp. | reverse complement strand
CTCCGATGAAGCTCTCCTACATATTTTCGATCAGCGGCGAGCTCCCGGAGGCCATGAAGCGGCCGCTTGCGTACCCGTCATTTTCTCCTCAGAATTCCCCCCGCGTGCAGGAGGGAGGCCTGATGAAGCAGATAAAGAGGAAGGATATCCTGCTCTTTTACCCATATGAAAGCATGAATCCGTTTCTGAGGCTGATCAAGGAGGCGTCAACCGACCCGAATGTCATGACGATCAAGATCACCATTTACCGTCTGGCAAAGAAGGCAAGGCTGGTAGAATATCTCTGTGCGGCGGCGGAAAACGGGAAAGAGGTCACGGTGCTGATCGAGCTTCGCGCGAGATTTGACGAGCAGAATAACATCGGCTGGTCGGAGCGCTTAGAAGAGGCAGGCTGCCGGGTCATCTACGGGTTTGAAGGCTATAAGGTACACTCAAAGATCTGTCTGATCACTTACCGGAACCGGAACGAGATTCAGTATATTACGCAGATCGGAACAGGAAACTATAATGAAAAGACGGCAACGATGTATACGGACCTGTCGCTTATGACGGCCGATCCGGCAATCGGAAGGGATGCTTCCGAGTTTTTTAAGAATATGTCCATCGGAAATCTGACAGGGAATTATGATTATCTGATCGTGGCGCCTACGAGCCTGAAACAGAAGGTGCTGTATCTTATGGATGAGGAGATCCGCAAGGGCACAAACGGGCGGATCATTATGAAGATGAATTCTCTCACGGATGTGGATTTCATCCGGAAGGTATCAGAGGCCTCCGTGGCAGGCGTGAAGATCGATCTGATCGTAAGAGGTATCTGCTGTCTTCTTCCGGGAATCGGAGGATATACGGATAACGTCCGTGTTATGAGTATTGTGGGAAGATATCTGGAGCATTCACGCATCTTCAGCTTCGGTACGGGCGCGGAGCAGAAGCTTTATATCGGCTCGGCGGATATGATGACGAGGAATACGGAGAAGCGCGTGGAGGTCGCGACTCCGGTGCTTGATCCGGATGTGAAAAAGCAGATTAATCATTATCTTAAGGTTATGCTGAGCGATAATGTAAAAGCAAGAATCCTGCAGAGTAATGGAAAGTACAGAAAGAGAGAGCAGAAGGAGCCATATATTGACTCACAGGCGGCATTTATGGAGGAGGCGATTCACGCCAGGCCGGAGACGCCTGTACAGGAAAAGCACATCCTGAAAAAGCTTCAGGGACTTCCTGTATTAAAGGAGTTAAAAGGGCGGCTTCGCAGGACAGACAGATAGGAGTAAAGCTAGAGTATGGGGAAATCGCTCTATATTGCAGAGAAGCCCAGTGTGGCACAGGAGTTTGCAAAAGCGCTTAAGCTGAATACAAAGAGACAGGACGGGTATCTGGAATCCGAGGATTCTATCGTGACGTGGTGTGTAGGACATCTTGTTACAATGAGCTATCCGGAGGAATACGATGCCTCGCTGAAAAAATGGAGCCTTGAAACTCTTCCTTTTATCCCGGAGGAATTCAAATATGAGGTAATTCCGGCCGTATCAAAGCAATACCGTATCGTGGCGGGGCTTCTTACCAGGAGGGATGTAGACACCATTTATGTGTGTACGGACTCCGGGCGCGAGGGAGAATATATTTACCGGCTTGTAGAGCAGCAGGCGGGAGTGACGGGAAAGGAAAGAAGAAGAGTGTGGATCGACTCCCAGACGGAGGAGGAGATCCTGAGAGGGATCCGCGAGGCAAAGGATTTAAAAGAGTATGACAATCTTTCTGCATCCGCTTATCTTCGGGCAAAAGAGGATTACCTCATGGGGATTAATTTCTCCAGGCTCCTGACCTTAAAATACGGAAACAGTATTTCAAGTTATCTTGGTACAAAATATTCCGTTATCTCCGTAGGACGTGTCATGACCTGTGTGCTTGGCATGGTCGTGAGAAGAGAAAGGGAGATCCGGGAATTTGTAGAGACACCGTTTTACAGAGTTTTAAGTCATTCGGGGGAGAAGGGGCAGACCTTTGAGAGCGAATGGCGGGCGGTCAAAGGCTCGGGGTGGTTTGAATCCTTTGACCTGTATAAAGAAAACGGTTTTAAGGAGGAGGAAAAGGCAAAGGAGCTGATACGGTTTTTAAGTGAAAAAGCGCCGGTCCAGTGTATGGTAGAGTCCGTGGAAAAGAAGAAGGAGAAGAAAAATCCGCCGCTTCTTTTTAATCTGGCGGAGCTTCAGAACGAATGCTCGAAGCGTTTTAAGATCAGTCCGGACGAGACGCTGCGTATCGTGCAGGAGCTGTACGAGAAGAAGCTTGTGACTTATCCCAGGACGGATGCGAGAGTCTTATCCACGGCGGTTGCAAAGGAGATCAGCAAGAATTTAAACGGGCTTATGAAATATGAGCCGGCAGTGCCTTATCTAAAAGAGATCGCAGGCTTTGGAAGCCATAAGGGTCTCGCAAAGACAAGATATGTAAACGATAAGCAGATCACGGATCACTATGCCGTGATTCCCACCGGTCAGGGGCTTCACGTATTAAACGGGCTTCCGGGGATTTCACGGTCGGTATATGATCTGATCGTAAGAAGATTTTTAAGTATCTTTTATCCTCCCGCAGTTTATCAGAAGGTAGCGATCATAACAAAGATACGGGGGGAAGCATTTTTTGCAAATTTTAAGATACTGGCAGAGGAAGGATATCTGAAGGTGGCGGGATTGCCTGGGAAGACCACAGGAAATGACGGGGAGAGAGATACGGACCGGACTTTTTTTGACAAGATTCAGACGCTGAAAAAGGGAATGCTTCTTCCGGTGCAGTCTCTTGAGATTAAAGAGGGAAAAACGTCTCCCCCGAAGCGTTATAATTCCGGTTCCCTGATTCTGGCAATGGAAAATGCCGGACAGCTTATCGAGGATGAGGAGCTGAGGGCACAGATTAAGGGGAGCGGAATCGGTACCAGCGCAACAAGAGGCGAGATTTTAAAAAAGCTCTTTAACAATAAATATCTGATGCTTAATAAGAAGACGCAGATTGTTACGCCTGCAATGCTGGGCGAAATGATATATGACGTTGTAGATAACTCCATAAAATCTCTTTTAAATCCGGAGCTTACGGCAAGCTGGGAAAAAACGTAAAGGAGAGTGAGGATGATGAAACGATACAAAATTTTTTATGTTGTGATATATTTAAAAATAAAGAAATAATGGATCTATTAAGAAGCTGGAACAGAACTG
>CAQNVT010000105.1 GCA_948844705.1 uncultured Dorea sp. | reverse complement strand
TAATGATAAACGGCCAGAATTTCGTCTCTGTGTACCAGGAAACAGGCTCTCCTCCGAACTGCTGGATAACCGCGTTAAAATAGCCCTTTTCCGGATTCAGGAATGCAAATACACAATAACTTACAACTACCCAAGACAGAAAATACGGCAGGAACATCGAGCTCTGGTAGATCTTCATCATCCCTTTGTTCTTGATCTCATTCAGCAGTAATGCAAGTACTACCGGCACCGCCACGCCGAGTATGATGAATGTAAAGTTGTAAAGTACTGTGTTCCTTACAATGATCCATGCATCGCCGCTGCTGAACAGGAATTTGAAATTGTCAAACCAGACGGTCTCGCTTGTAAATAAATTGTAGAAGAATCCGTCTCCGGACAATCGGAATTTCTTAAATGCTACCAGGATACCGAACAGCGGCAGGTATGCAAAAAACAGAAACCAGATTGCCCCCGGCATACTTAAGATAAGCAGCTCCTTGTTCGCTTTCAGCCGGCTCAGAAAATTCCCTTTCGGCTTATCAGCCTTTTTTGTGTTTACTCTCACTTTTAACCCTCCTTTTGCCGCTTCTTGTCACAGATATTATAGGCCAGGGCAGCCCCTGGTTCTGTAAATACATTTGTCCTGCCGGAACGCTGGAGGCGGGGATACCGCTTACTTTTTTGAATGAAACTCTCAGGACGGCGATAGGATATCTGTTTTACTGGAAGGTATTTCTCCTGCTGTTTGTGGTAATATTATCTCTGTGGATCTGCCGTCCGTTTTGCAAATATATCTGCCCGCTCGGGGCAGTCTACAGCCTGTTTAATCCGGTTTCCATGTACCGCTACCAGGTGAGAAAAGGATTGTGTACAAAATGCGGGAAATGTAAAGAGGCCTGTAAAATGGATATAACGGTCTGGGAAAAGCCTAACAGCCTGGAATGTATCCGGTGCGGAGAATGCCTCCGGGCATGTCCGACGAGAGCCTTAATACGCCGGAAATGCAGACGCTGATTGACTTCATAGTACTTCTGTGGTAAACTCTTTGAGAAATAAGTGACAAGACACTTGTATATTTTACTGTTAACACAGAAGGGATGAGGAAGAATGGAAAAATTAAAAAAGATTTTAGACCGTATTTTTATCGACGGATTAAGTGCAATGGCACAGGGTCTGTTTGCGACACTGATTATCGGAACGATCATTCAGCAGATCGGCACGCTTATAGGCGGAACAGCGGGCGATATGATCTTTGTGATCGGAAAGGTTGCAGCATCGCTTACGAGTGCAGGTATCGGCGTGGCAGTTGCCTATAGGTTTAAGGAGAGCCCCCTTGTGGTCGTATCCGCGGCAACAGCGGGCATGGCGGGCGGATTTGCAGGCAAGCTTCTTGCGGGGACAGTGCTGGTGGACGGTGCGATCGTCTATGCAGGACCAGGAGAGCCTCTGGGTGCTTTTATTGCGGCATATGTTGCCATCTTTTTCGGACATCTGGTAGCCGGAAAAACGAAGGTAGATATTCTTGTAACGCCGATTGTGTCGATCGGAACGGGCTCGGCGGTAGGCCTTATCTTAGGTCCGCCCATATCCGGCTTTATGGCATGGCTTGGATCGATTATTAATTGGGGAACGGAGCAGCAGCCGTTCCTTATGGGAATCGTAGTATCTGTGCTGATGGGCATGATCTTGACCCTTCCCATCAGCTCGGCGGCGCTTGGGATTATTTTAAATCTTTCCGGCCTTGCGGCCGGTGCGGCGACCGTAGGCTGCTGCTGTAATATGGTAGGCTTTGCGGTGGCAAGCTACCGGGAAAATAAAGTAGGGGGACTTTTGGCGCAGGGAATCGGGACGTCCATGCTCCAGGTTCCGAATATTGTAAGAAAGCCGGTGATCTGGCTTCCGGCTATTATATCCAGTGCGGTGCTTGGCCCGGTGGGAACGATGGTTCTGCATATGACAAGCAATGCGACGGGCTCCGGTATGGGGACCGCAGGGCTGGTAGGACAGATCATGACATGGCAGACAATGATACAGACAGAGGCAGCAGCCGTTGTATTTATTAAAATCCTGGCAATTCAGATCATACTGCCGGCTGTTGTTACACTTATGGTTTCAGAATTCATGAGAAAGAAGGGCTGGATCCGTTTCGGCGACATGAAGCTGGAGCTTTAGAAGAAAATAAGGAGGAAATGCATGACAGGCACAGGAAGAATACACATATATTACGGAGACGGGAAAGGAAAAACCACCGCGGCCATGGGACAGGTCATGCGGGCGGCAGGGTGTGGGCTCAAGGTGCTTGTCTTCCAGTTTTTAAAGGACAATACATCAGGCGAGAGGGCAGTGCTGGAGGCGCTTCCGACGGTGACCTGCCTTCCGGGAAGAGATCATGTAAAATTTTACAGCCAGATGAACGGAGACGAGCGTTCGGAGACATTGCATTATAATAATAAAGCGCTGGATGAGATCGTTAAATTCTGTTCTCCGTTTGACATGCTCCTCCTGGACGAGGCATTATGTGCCGTGGAGCTGGGACTTTTAAATGAAGATAAGCTGCTCAGCTTCCTCGAGCATAAGCCGAAGGAATTAGAGCTCATCCTGACAGGACATGAGGTTTCTGAGCGGTTGCTTAAAACGGCGGATTATGTGACAAAAATGTGCAAGGTCAGACATCCTTACGAGAAGGGCGTTGCCGCCAGAAAGGGAATTGAATATTAAAGGAATCTTAAATTAATATGAAATCCGGCACAGAACGGATGAAATATGCTATACTGAAAGCAATACGAAAGCTCACTCTTCGGGTGGAAAAAGGAGAAATGATATATGCAGAATGCAATAAAAAGCTACGAGGATGTGGACAGCTGGAAAACCGTTATGTTTCTATATACATCAGCGTTAAAGGAAGTAGGAACGAAGCTTGAGATACTGAATGATGAATTTCAGCACGTACACCAGTATAATCCGATAGAGCATATAAAGACAAGAGTAAAGTCAGCAGAAAGTATAGTAAAGAAGCTTAAGAAATACGGATATGAGACCTCTATTGAAAATATGGTAAAATATGTAAACGATATTGCGGGAGTGAGAGTGATCTGCTCGTTTACGTCAGATATTTACCGTCTTGCGGAGATGATAGGCAATCAAAGCGATCTGAAGGTACTGGCGATCAAAGATTATATTAAAAATCCGAAGAAAAGCGGATATAAGAGCTATCATATGCTGGTATCCGTTCCTATATTTCTGTCAGACAGCGTTGTAGACACGAAGGTAGAGATACAGATCCGTACGATAGCGATGGATTTCTGGGCAAGCCTCGAGCATAAGATCTATTACAAATTCGAGGGCAATGCACCGGAATATATCAGCAGAGATCTTCGGGAATGTGCGGAGATCGTATCCTCTCTGGATGAGAAGATGCTGTCGCTTAATGAAGCCATTCAGGCTTGTCTGGAGGAAGCATGCGGTATGTAGGTATCAGAGAGGGATATTTTATCTCCCGGCCGAATCGGTTCATTGCCTATATTGAGATCGATGGTTTAAAAGAGACTGTTCATGTGAAAAATACAGGACGGTGCGCGGAGCTCTTAGTGCCGGGCGCCGTTGTTTATGTACAGAGAAGTCCAAATCCCTCACGGAAGACGAAGTGGGATCTGATCGGAGTGAAAAAGGGAGACCGTATGATAAATATGGATTCCCAGGCACCCAACAGAGCCGTAAAGGAGTGGCTTGAAGAGGGCGGGCTTTTTTCGGATGTCACATTGATACGTCCGGAGTATACATATGGGAATTCCCGCATTGACCTTTACATAGAAGCGGGCGGAAAAAGGATTCTGATTGAGGTTAAGGGAGTGACTCTGGAAGAAAACGGAGAGGCAAGATTTCCGGATGCGCCGAGTGAGCGGGCGGTAAAGCATGTAACGGAGCTTGGCCGTGCCGTGAAGGACGGTTATGAAGCATATATTTTCTTTGTGATCCAGATGAAAAATGTACGTTACTTTACGCCGAATACGGATACACACCCGCAGTTTGCCGAGGCTCTTAAGGAGGCGGAGATGGAAGGCGTCAGGATACTTGCCTACGACTGTGCGGTGACGGCAGACAGTATCCGCATTGCCGACGAGGTGCCGGTTTTTCTTGATGCGCCGGTATTATCCAGAATTTCAGGGGGAAGCTTTCCGGACGATATTATCTGCTGGTACAGGGAAAATAAAAGGAATCTTCCGTGGAGAGAGACTAAGGATGCCTACCGGATATGGGTATCGGAGATCATGTTACAGCAGACGAGAGTAGAGGCGGTAAAGTCCTATTATGAGAGATTTCTGTGTGAGCTTCCGACCGTAAAGGCGCTCGCGCAGGCCGGTGAGGATCAGCTTCTGAAGCTGTGGGAAGGGCTTGGTTATTATAACCGGGTAAGAAATATGCAGAAGGCGGCAAGGCAGATCATGGTGGATTATCACGGGAAATTCCCGGATACCTATGAAGAGATACGCTCCCTTGCCGGAATCGGAAATTATACGGCAGGAGCGGTAAGCTCTCTTGCATATGGACTGCCGGAGCCCGCGGTGGACGGAAATGTGCTTCGAGTCATAACCCGCATTACGGGGGATGACGGAGATATTATGAAGCAGAGTACGAAGAACCGGATCGAGGAGGAGCTAAGACAGTTGATTCCGGAAGACTCGGCCGGTGATTTTAACCAGGGGCTTATTGAACTCGGCGCGATTGTATGTGTGCCGAACGGAGAGCCAAGATGTGAAAAATGTCCGGCCGCCCGGTACTGCGAGGCAAGAAGGCAGAGGCGTATCGGCGAGCTTCCTGTGAAGAAAAAGGCAAAGAAGCGCAGGATCGAAGAGAAAACGATCCTTGTATTCCGGGATGCAGATAAGATGGCGATAAATAAACGTAAGGATACGGGGCTTCTTGCGGGGATGTATGAGCTTCCGTCCCTGCCGGGGCATCTTAAGCCTGAGGAAGTTACGGAATACTGTAAAAGTATAGGACTTATGCCGGTGCGGATCCAGAGCCTTCCGGAGGCGAAGCATATATTCAGCCATGTCGAGTGGCATATGACCGGCTATCTGATCGTGGTGGATGAGTTAGAAAAAACGAATGAGAAGGGATTTTTATTTATACACACCGAGGAAATCCGGAAAAAATATCCGATTCCCTCGGCATTTGAGAAATATATGCCTGAAGGGTAGAGGCATATAAGAATCTATTTCCTAAGCAGCTTTTTGGCGGGAATTCCCGGCTCTGTCATATGGGTCGGTTCCAGGATCTCATCCAGCTCCTTTTCCTCCATCAGATTTTCCTTCAGGATAAGAGAGCGGACAGATTCGCCGGTTGTCATGGCTGTTTTTGCAATAATGGCGGCTTTTTCATATCCTACATAAGGACAGATCGCGGTGATAATCCCCACGCTGTTTTCTACCAGATAACGGCATCTGTCTTCATTGGCGGTAATGCCGGTGACACAGTTGTCTACGAAGGTCTGTACCGCGTAGGCCAGGGTGTCAATGGACTGGAACATGCAGTAGAAGATGATGGGTTCAAAGGCGTTAAGCTCCAGCTGTCCGGCTTCTGCTGCCATGGTGATCGTCACGTCATTCCCGATAATGTTGAAGGCAACCTGGTTGACAACCTCCGGGATTACCGGATTGACCTTTCCGGGCATAATGGAAGAGCCGTTCTGTTTTGCCGGAAGATTGATCTCCCCAAAACCAGCCCTTGGACCTGATGACATCAGGCGGAGATCATTTGCAATTTTTGATAATGTAACGGCGCAGGCCTTAATCGCGCCGGATACGGCAACAAACGGATCCAGATTCTGCGTGGCATCTATAAGGTCGAAGGCCTGTACCAGCTCCATAGCGGAGACCTCCGACAGATTTGGGACGATCCGTTTCAAGTAAGCGGCATCGGCATTGATACCGGTTCCGACAGCGGTACCGCCCATGTTCAGTGTGCACATCTCATCCATCGCCTTGTCCATACGCTTGATATCACGCATGATCGCGACGGAATATGCACGGAATTCCTGGCCGAGGCGGATCGGAACGGCATCCTGCATCTGAGTACGTCCCATTTTGATCACAGGGTCAAATTCCTCCGCCTTTGCTACGAGAGCCTCATGAAGACGCAGAAGCTCTTCTTTCAGCTTTTTTAACAGGCGCAGAGACGTCATTTTTCCGGCCGTCGGGATCACGTCGTTGGTGGACTGTCCGCAGTTTACATGGTCATTAGGATTTACGATTGTGTAATCTCCCTTTTGTCCCCCGAGAATTTCAATGGCACGGTTTGCGATTACCTCGTTAGCGTTCATGTTTATGGAAGTGCCGGCGCCACCCTGGATCGGATCTACGATGAAATCCTTATGCATCTTGCCGGATAAGATCTCGTCGCAGGCCTTTACGATGGCATCTGCAATTTTCTTGTCGAGAACGCCGACCTCACAGTTTGTAATAGCAGCGGCCTTTTTTATATAAGCCAGGCTGTTGATGATCTCCGGGTGCATATTAAGTCCTGTGATATGAAAATTCTCCGCTGCCCGGAGAGACTGCACCCCATAATAAACCTCTTCCGGGACATCCTTGGTTCCGATAGAATCATGCTCAATTCGATAATCTTTTTTCTTTGTGTCGCTCATTTTTTCCTCCAATGCTTACCAAATAATAGTGGTTTTGTTTTTGGTCGATTTCATTATAGGAATTTCCTGTGCGAAAATCAAATACTTATATTGTTATAGTAATTATAACCAAATATTTATACTTGAGAGTTAAAAGTTTTCAAGAATGATTGTATTATTTTATGACATGGAAAATGAGCCTATTTTGGATTAGGCTTGTAAAAATAGCGGAGGTTGGAGTATAGGCTGAGGAAAGGAATTGGTTTCTGATGCCGGCCTGCGGATAAATATTATGACATGATG
>CAQNVT010000104.1 GCA_948844705.1 uncultured Dorea sp. | reverse complement strand
TTTATTAAATAAAGCACGTTGAGCATCTCTTAAGAAAGAACTGCAATAAAAAATCCTGACGTTTCGGGCGTCAGGAAATGAGAAAGCAGCCAGTATTTTTCTATATCGGTCATGCTTTCGGAAACGGTTGCCGTTCATGTGCGGACAGTAACCGGAATCATACAAATCTGAGCGCCTTTTCACTCAGGTGCTGCCCTTTGTGATCAGTACGTGTTTTATGATTGTTATTGTAGCATAGATTTTTTAAAGCTACAAGCCGGTTGACAGCCTTATTTTAAAAAGTTTATACTTAGTAAGGCAGTTAACAGATACTGAAGTTAAGAAAGAAAAGGTAAGAACTATATGTCAAAGCTACAAAATGTAACAGAGCGGGTAATACATGAATTTGCTCCGGTTTACGACAGTCATTCCCGTGTTCTCATGCTTGGCACCATGCCGTCGCCGAAATCCCGGGAAACAGGATTTTATTACGGGCATCCCAGAAACCGGTTCTGGAAGGTTGTCTCAGATGTGTGCGGCGAGACCGTGCCGGAGACAAAGGAGGATAAGATATCCTTTGCCCTCCGTAATCATATTGCAGTGTGGGACGTGCTTGCCGGATGCGAGATCAGGGGTGCGGATGACAGCAGCATAAAAAATCCGGTGCCTAATGACATGGATGAAATATTGAAAAAAGCGGATATCCGGGCAGTGTTTGCAACAGGAACGAAGGCGGCGCAGCTGTACAAAAGGTACTGCTATCCGAAGACGGGGATGGAGATTATAACACTGCCTTCGACAAGTCCGGCAAACTGTACGGTGAGCTATGAGGAGCTGTATCGGGCATACGCTGTAATCGTACAGTATCTTGGAGGATAAGGTGAGAAAATGGAAAATCTGATATTTAGCTTAAATGCAACGGTTCCGATCTTCCTTCTTATGGTGTTGGGATCGTTTTTGAAGAAAATACAATGGATCGACGATGACTTCGCCGACAAGATGAATAAATTTGTATTCCGCGTTCCGCTGCCTCTTGTTTTATTTAATGATCTTGCGACGGTTGATTTTAAAGAGGCATGGGATACAAGATTTGTACTGTTTTGCTTCGGAGCTACGGTTATCAGCATCGGAATATCGGCGGGAATCTCCTGCCTGTGGAAGGACAGATCGATCAGAGGGGAGTTTATCCAGTCCTCCTACAGGAGCAGCGCGGCACTTCTCGGCATTGCTTTTATTCAGAATATTTATGGTACTGCAGGGATGGCGCCGCTGATGATCATCGGAAGCGTGCCGCTTTATAATGTTATGGCGGTGCTTGTCTTGTCACTGCCCGGCGGAGAGCAGAAGCCTGATAAAAAGGTGCTAAAAAAGACCTTTAAGGGAATCTTAACCAATCCAATCATTCTTGGAATTGCAGCGGGGCTCATCTGGTCGGCGCTTAAGCTTCCGGTTCCCTATATTATGGAGAGAACGGTGGAAAATGTTGCCGCAACCGCGACACCGCTCGGACTTATAGCCATGGGAGCCTCCTTTGATATCAGGAAAGCCTTTGCAAAAATAAAGCCCTCCGTTACGGCGGCATTTATCAAGCTCGTAGGCTTTTGTGCCCTCTTCCTTCCGGCGGCAGTCCATATGGGGTTCCGGAGAGAGGAACTTGTGGCGATTCTGGTTATGCTCGGCTCGGCCACGACTGTGACCAGCTTTGTGATGGCAAAAAATATGGGGCATGATGGCGTACTGTCCTCGGGAGTTGTGATGCTTACCACGCTTTTCAGTGCATTCACCCTGACGGGGTGGCTGTATGTGCTCAAGAGTCTGGGGCTGGTGTGATTGTACTTTTTTTGGTATATGAAGGTCGCACTTTAGAATTGACAAAAAAAGGAGGTATGTTATGATAACGGAAAAGTAAGGAGGTAAGCGAAAATGATACAAAAATATATATTTGGAGAGCCCTTCGAAACGGAGGCTGTCGTAGAAAAGATCCAGGCAGAAGAAGGGCTGCCGGACATCGGGGAAATATCCTTAAAGGGCGGATTTTCCTACTCTTATATGATGAAGGATTCGGATATTATATACGGTCTCGGCGAGGCTAACAGAGGGCTTAATAAGAGAGGCTACCGCTATGTCAGCGACTGCACGGACGATCCGATTCACACAGAGGATAAGGCCTCTTTATACGGCGCTCACAACTTTATCGTCGTATCAGGCGAGAAGTGCTTCGGTCTGTTTTTTGATTACCCGTCTAAGATCACATTTGATATCGGATATACGAGGTCAAAGCTTCTGTCTGTAAGCTGTGAAAATGCAAACCTGTATGTGTACGTGATCGGCGGGGAAAATGCCTATGATATTGTAAAGCAGTTCCGGCGGATCATCGGGAAGAGCTATATCCCGCCGAAATTTGCCTTTGGATTCGGGCAGAGCCGCTGGGGTTACAAGACGAAGGAGGACTTCCGAAAGGTATTAAAGGGACATCGGGAGAATCATATTCCGTTGGATATGATCTATATGGACATCGATTATATGCAGGATTATAAGGATTTTACGGTAAATGAGGATAACTTTCCGGATTTTTCAGAGTTTGTTCAGGAGATGAAGGACGCAGGCGTGCGTCTGATTCCGATTATTGACGCGGGTGTCAAGATTGAAAAGGGATATTCCGTATACGAGGAAGGTGTGGAGAAGGGATATTTTTGTAAGCGGGAGGACGGCAGTGATTTTGCGGCGGCCGTGTGGCCGGGCTATACACATTTTCCGGATGTGCTGAATAAGGAAGCAAGAGAATGGTTTGGAAGCCACTATAAATTCCTGCTTGACCAGGGGATCGAGGGCTTTTGGAATGATATGAACGAACCGGCGATCTTTTACTCCGAAGAAGGTATGAAGGAGCTTAAGGCTTATATCCGCGGATATGCAGAGGAAAAGGAGGATACTTCCCCCTGGGAGCTGGGCGCCAGGACCGAAGGACTTGCGAACAGCGCCCGGGATTACCGGCGTTTCTATCATTGTGTGGATGGGAAAATGATACGGCATGATAAGGTGCATAATCTTTTTGGATATAATATGACAAGAGCGGCAGGAGAAGCATTTGAAAGACTTGCTCCGGATAAGAGGATCCTTATGTTTTCCCGCTCATCATATATCGGAATGCACCGCTACGGCGGAATCTGGACCGGTGACAATAAGTCATGGTGGTCTCATCTTCTCCTGAATATCAAGATGATGCCGTCTCTTAATATGTGCGGTTTTCTATATATCGGCGCTGATTTGGGAGGCTTTGGCGCGGACGCGACAAGGGATCTGGTGCTCCGCTGGCTGGCGTTCGGTGTATTTACCCCGCTTATGAGAAATCATGCGGCCATCGGTACGAGAGAGCAGGAGGTATATCAGTTCGAGGACGTGGATGATTTCCGCGGAGTCATAGAGACAAGATACCGCCTGATTCCGTATCTTTACAGTGTTTATCTGAAGGCGGCGGAAAATGACGACCTGTATTTTAAGCCGCTGGCGTTTGAATATCCGGAGGATTCCTTTGCGGCAGGCGTCGAGGATCAGCTTATGATCGGAGAGGAAATTATGATCGCACCGGTATATACGCAGAACGCGAAGGGACGTTACGTATATCTTCCGGAGGAAATGATGCTTGTAAAGTTTACGAAGGATAATTGCTATACGACGGAGGTGCTTGAGAAAGGACATCATTATATAGAAGCGGCGCTTTCCGAGGTGCCGGTATTTATAAGGAAGGGGAAATGCATCCCGGTTGTGAAGGCGGCAGAATGTGTAGAGAAGCTTGATACAGAGCATGTGGAATATGTTGGGTATGAAGGCATTTTTCATATTGATAATATCTATATATAAAATGATATATAACCAATATCAATTAGACGACAATAGTCGTGCATGATAAGATGAGACAGTAGACGATAAAAAGTCTGCTGTCTTAACTTTTCTATGAATTAAAGGAGGAACTGTAATGAAGAAGCGAGTAATGAGTATGCTGCTTATTGCAGCGATGGCCTTAAGTCTGCTTGCAGGCTGCGGCTCAGAATCCGGGGAAGCGGATGACACGAAAGAGCAGAAGGAAGAACAGGAAGAAGAGACGGAGGAGCCGTCGGATGTAAAGGCGGATCCGGTAGACCAGAAGAAGGTCTATGTTACTCCGGAATGGGTACAGAGTGTGATTGACGGCAATCAGGATGAATCAGAAAACTATGTGATCCTCGAATGTGCATGGGGTGAAACAGCAGATGATCCGGCATATGAAGAAGGCCATATCAAGGGAGCCTTTCACATGAACACGGATTCTGTAGAATCTGAAGAATTCTGGAACATCCGGACACCGGAAGAGATTGAAAAGCTTATGGCTGATTATGGAATTACAAAGGATACGACTGTGATCTGCTATGGTGATACGGGTACAAATTCTGCGGATGACCGTGTGGCAGTGACATTGCTGTGGGCAGGCGTTGAGAACGTAAAGTGTCTGGACGGCGGTATGGAAGCATGGACAAAGGCAGGCTATGAGGCCGAAGAAGGAATTAATGAACCGGAAGCGACAGCAGAGGAATTCGGCGTAACGGTTCCTGCACATCCGGAATATGTTCTTTCTATAGAGGATGTAAAGGACAAGCTGAAAAATGATGATAATTTCAGGCTTGTAAGTATCAGAAGTCAGGCAGAATTTACCGGCGAGACAAGCGGATACGGCTATATCGACAGGGCAGGTGAACCAAAAGGTGCTATCTGGGGACACGATACAGATGACGGCTCTTACAATAAAGAGGATGGGACAACCGTAGGTATCGATGTACTGGAGGGCTTCCTTTCTGAGTCAGATGCGTCCATGGAAAATGAACTTTCATTCTACTGTGGGACAGGCTGGAGAGCATGTATTCCATTCCTGATCTGTTATGAAAACGGATATACGAATGCAACGCTTTATGACGGCGGCTGGTTCCAGTGGCAGATGGAAGATGATAACGAAGTACAGGTAGGAGATCCGGCAGGTGATTCCTGTGAGTACACAACCGTAGGAAAGCTTCCGACTGATAAGGCGGCAAAATAAATAACCTTGTTTATACAGGCATAGTAAGGGTGAAAATATGAGAAAAGCATTATATATCATTGCCTCCGTATTTGAAATCGCACTTCTTGCCGGTGCTTATATTATTCAGTATTTTACCCGCAGAAAAATGGGAATGGCAAGATATGTAGTCTATAAAAACCACGGCTGGGAATCAAAATATCCGATGGAGCTTCTGCAATATGCCGGCGTAGCCGTTATAGCGGTACTGACAATCTTAGTAACAGTAACCTATATGAAGCATAAAAAGCAGCGCTCCGTGCGGATGACAGTCATGCTTGCGGCTACTATTCTTTTAAGTGCCCTCTATATCGGTTTCACTTTTATAAGCGGAACCGATAGCCTGCGGGCATATTATTTTATCGGCGGTATGTTTGCACTGGCAGCCCTTGTTCAGGCGGCAAAGGCGCTTTTAAGGATGGTTTTGGGAAGAGACCTTAAAACGGGAGCAGTGAAAGGTAAAAAAGGAAAATAATATGGAAAAGAAAACAGAACAGAAGAAAAATGGTTTGATCGGTAAATCGGCAGTTATTCTTCTGCTTGCGGCGGCAGTACTGGCGTATTTTTTTATCCCGTCTGTACACGATCTGTATAATGAGATCGCACGGATGTTTTCAAGCGGTGATTTCACGGTGGTGAGGGAATTCGTAGAGTCCTATGGCGCGTATGCTGCGGCAGTATCCTTTGCATTGATGATTTTACAGTCAGTTGCGGCTCCGCTTCCGGCATTTCTTCTGACCTTTGCCAATGCAAATCTGTTTGGCTGGTGGCAGGGAGCGGTCCTTTCCTGGTCAAGCGCGATGGCAGGAGCCGCAGTGTGCTTTTTTATAGCGCGGATACTTGGGCGTGATGTGGTGGAAAAGCTTACCAGCAAGGCAGGACTTAAGCAGATCGATGTTTTTTTTGAAAAGCATGGAAGGCTTAGTATTCTGATAGCGAGGTTACTGCCGTTTATTTCTTTTGATATCGTAAGCTACGCGGCCGGACTTACCTCTATGTCCTTCTGGAGCTTTTTTGTCGCAACCGGTATTGGACAGCTTCCGGCGACGATCATCTATTCTTATGTGGGCGGTATGCTGACCGGAGGCGCACAGATGCTTGTGACGGCGCTTCTGATCCTGTTTGCGCTGTCCGCGCTTATCGTACTTTTAAGGCAGCTCTATACAGAGCGGCAAAAGAAGAGGAAAGATTCTTAGGCTATGAAGAAAAACGGAATTATAAAGATTGCGGTATTTTTATTTATTATTGTGGTTATATTGATTTTAAATCATTATTTCGGATGGTCAGATTATCTGTCGGATACAGATAATCTGATGTTTTTAAAGGAGACGGTGAACGAGAATTTTTTGTGGGCGCTGCTCATTTATATTGTGCTTACCATGATCGGGTGTGTCGTGCTGGCGCTTCCGGGCGTGACCTTTGCGGTTGCGGCGGGATTGCTGTTTGGACCCGTTATGGGGATATTTGCCTGTCTGGTCGCGACGACTCTCGGGGCTATGTTTGCATTTCTTGCGGGGAGGTTCTTTCTTAAGGATGCGGTAAAACCGATGCTTGAGAAAAACAGATTGTTAAAGAGGCTTCTCTTTTCAGATGACGGAAAAAGTGATATGATCATACTTATGATCACGAGGATGGTTCCGCTGTTTCCTTATAATCTGCAGAATTTCGCGTATGGGATCACGGATATCGGGTTTATAAAATATTCCGTATTTACGTTTATTTTTATGCTGCCGGGGGTATCCTTTTTTACGATCGGCTCGGCAGGTCTTGCGGCAGAGACCGGAAAATGGAAATATTTTCTTACCGCCGGCATTCTTGCGGCAGCAGTAACGGCGGCGGGACTTATCATACAGAGAAAATTTCTCGGAAATGTAAAGGAAGATGCAGAGGAAGATTAGATGAAACAGGCAGTCATTCTATTTACAAGAGTTCCCATACCGGGACGGACGAAGACAAGGCTTATGCCTTTTTTATCCGGCGAGGCGTGCGCCATGCTTCACGGTGATCTGATCCGGAATGCATATCAGGCGTGCAGAGGGGTGGATGCAGATATTTTGATCTATTTTACTCCGGAGGATAAAGCAGATATTTTAAGAGGGCTGATCGGTGCCGCGGAAGGATTTTTCCCGCAGAAGGGGGAGGGCCTTGGTGAGCGGATGGCGCAGGCTTTTAAGGAGAGCTTCCGCCTTGGCTATGAGAAGATACTGCTGACCGGGACAGATATCCCGGAGCTTACCGCGGATATCATTAAAAATGCGTTCGAAGCGCTGGATGCTTATGATGCGGTGATTCACCCGACGGCCGACGGCGGGTATTACCTCATTGGTCTTAAGGAGGCGAGGGACGATATCTGGGACGTACCGCATTACGGGACGAATACAGTGCTCCAGGATACGCTTCTCCTGCTTGAAAGGGCGGGACTTCGGGTATTTACAGGGCAGGAGCTGCGTGATATTGATACCAGGGAGGATCTGCTGGCGTGGTACGGCACCGACAGGTGCATTCATTGCGGGGCATGTACAAGGACCTGCCGGTTTCTTGAAAAATATAAGATCGATCTGGCAGGACTTGCAGAGAGTCCCGAGCTTGCCTATTCCTGCTTCCTGTGCGGCAGATGTAAGGCAGTATGCCCAAAGGACATTGACGGTGCACGGATCGCGGTTCTTGAGCGGGTTT
>CAQNVT010000103.1 GCA_948844705.1 uncultured Dorea sp. | reverse complement strand
TCAAATTGTATCACTTAACGCAATTACATATCTGAGTAAACGCTGTCTTTGATACAATTCGATTTTGCCTTTGTACTTTTTGATTTTGCCCTCCACCTTCTTTGCCTCCGTAAGCGCTCTTAAAAGCATCGGAATATTATGTCCCTGGATCGGCCCGAAATAAGTGATCCCCATATCCTCGAAGAGCATTCCGGGCACCACCAGCTGCTTGATGCTGCTCTTGGTCTTCCGAATCTGCTCGATCATAGCGTTGCCCACGACCGGAACATGCTCCAGCACGTTTGTCACGCTCTTTTTTAATCCGGTATAGAGATCCGCCGTCCTTAAATGAGACAAATATTTTGACATCCCGCCTACATTCTCAGAAATGGACATGTGATTGTCATTTAATATAATAATAAAGTTCGTCTTCAGATGCGAGGCATTATTGAGCGCCTCATAAGCCATTCCGCCTGTAAGGGAGCCGTCTCCGATCACAGATATAACATGATAGTCCTCCCCGCGGATCTCCCTTGCCTCCACAAGCCCGAGCCCCGCAGATATGGAGGTAGAGCTGTGCCCTGTATCAAAGGCGTCGCACTGGCTCTCCTTGCGCTTCGGGAAGCCGCTTAACCCCCCGTAGCTTCTTAAACTGTCAAAGCCTTCCTTTCTTCCGGTCAGAAGCTTATGCGTGTAGGACTGATGTCCTACGTCCCAGATGATTTTGTCCTCCGGAAGATCGAAGACAAGATGAAGCGCCATCGTAAGCTCCACCACCCCCAGGTTCGATGCCAGATGGCCGCCTGCACGGCTTACCTTTTCCACAAGGAACTCCCTGATCTCCTGCGCCAGAACCGGCAATTCCTCCATATCTAAATTTTTAATATCATTTTCCTTTTGTATTCGCTCCAGCATATGAGCACCTCTTCTTTATCTGTCCCTGTGGACCAGCTGCATAAGAAGCTCCGTAAGATACGGATTCTCGCCCGGAAGCCTCTTTAAAAGCTCTATGGCCTTACGGGACCTCTCATCTACGTTTTTCTTTGCTTCCTCTAAGCCCATCAGGGTTACATATGTCGTTTTTTCATTTTTTTCATCACTGTGCAGCGGCTTTCCGAGCGTCTCTGCCGTTCCTGTCACGTCCAGGATATCGTCCTGGATCTGGAATGCGATCCCTACCTGCTTTGCAATCATTTCAACCGTCTTTACCTCTTCCTCGGAAGCGCCTCCTAATATGGCTCCGATCATCATGGATGCCTCGATAAGCGCAGACGTCTTAAGCTCATAGATTGTATCCAGAACCTCCTTCGGCACAGCATGCCCCGTCTCCTTTACATCGATCACCTGGCCGCCGATCATCCCGTAGATCCCTGCCTTTTCTCCCAGCACGCCGAGGGCCCTTCCTATGATCAGGCTGTCCTCCGGTTCTGTGACAAAGGCCTTAAATGCCGTCTCAAAGGCATAATTAAGAAGCGCATCCCCCGCAAGTATCCCCATATCCTCTCCGTATACGACATGGGTGGTCCTGCGTCCTCTCCTGTAATCGTCGTTATCCATCGCCGGCAGATCATCATGCACGAGGGAGTAGGTATGAATCATCTCGATCGCCGCTATAAACGGGCGGATCGCTTTAGAATGTCCTCCGAACAAACGGTATGTTTCCTTCATAAGCATGGGCCTGAGTCTCTTGCCGCCGGCCAGAAGACTGTACGCCATCGCCTCCATGATAATCTTCTGGTAACCCTTCTGCCGCGGAAGATATTCCTGAAGGACATCCTCAATCTCCTTTACCTTGTGCTCCCTTAATGCCGGAAAATTATTGTTCAAATTCATGTGTTTCTCCCTCATCATCTAATATCAGCATCTTCTTTTCTATCTTATCCAGTCTGTCGCTGCAGGACTTTAAAAGCTCCATTCCCCTGTGGTACAGCTTGAAGGATTCCTCCAGGGAGACCTCCGGCTTTTCCATCGTATCAATGACCTCGTCCAGTCCCTCAAATAATTCTTCCAGTGTTTCCTTAGCCATGCCGCTCCTCCTTTATCTCTTCTGCTCTTGCACAGATCATACCGTCCGTCACATGAACGAGGATTCTCTCCCCCTCCGTTATCTGCCGGATGCTCTTTAGCGTACTGCCGTCCCCGGCCTGCACATAGGCGTAACCCCGGCTTAGCTTTTTGAGCGGAGACAGCCCGTTCATCCTCTCGATATAGAGCAGAAGCCTTTGTCTTGCTTCCCCAGCCTTTTGCTCCATCAGGCCTTTAAGCCTGTCCTCTGCCTCTGCAAGCCGCATCCTGTCTTCTCTTAATTTATTCCCCGGATGCAGGAAGGAAAGCCTGGTCTCATATTTTTCCAGCCGCATCCGTTCGAACAGAAGCTTCTGCTTCAGCGTCCTTGAGAGCTTCTGCCCGTACTCTCCAAGAAGCCTTTCTGTCTGAAAATAATCAAAAACCGCAAGCTCCGCCGCCGCGGAAGGCGTCGGCGCCCGCAGATCCGCCACATAATCCGCGATCGTGGTATCCGTCTCATGACCTACCGCCGAGATGACCGGAACCCGGCAGTTAAAGATCGCTCTCGCCACGGACTCCTCGTTAAATGCCCACAGATCCTCTATGGAGCCGCCGCCCCGTCCTACGATCAGCACGTCCACATTTTTTTGCTCCAGCATCTCGATTCCTCTGACGATACTTTCCTCCGCGCCTTCCCCCTGTACCTGCGCCGGATAGAGAATGAGCTGCACGTAGGGGTTTCTCCTTCCCGCAATATTCATGATATCGCGGATCGCCGCCCCGGTAGGCGCAGTCACCACTCCGATACGCCTTGCATGGGCCGAAATCTTCTTTTTATACTCCGGGGCGAACATCCCCATCTCGGAAAGCTCCCTTTTAAGCGCCTGAAACCTTTCATAGAGCGCCCCTTCTCCGTCCAGGCGGATCTCCCTGGCATACAGCTGGTAAGAGCCGCTCCGCTCATACACGTCCACCGTACCGAAGACGATCACCTGCTGTCCTTCTCTCATACGAAAAGCGAGCCCGCCCCGCTGCCCTGCAAACATGACACAGGCAATCGTTCCAGACTCGTCCTTCAAAGAAAAATATATATGCCCTGAAGTATGATATTTACAATTAGATACCTCTCCTTTGACATAGATGCGGTTCAGCATATAATCCTGAGTGAACATATTTTTAATATAAGCATTTACCTGCCGTACTGTATATACATTCCCTGTCATGAACCCACCTCTATCCGGACGCCAGCTTTGCCAGCACTCCGTTAATAAATGACGGCCCTTCATCGCCGCTGTACTTTTTGGCAAGCTCTACCGCCTCATTGATCGCAACGCTCTCCGGCACATCGTCATCCCATCTCATCTCGTACAGCGCCAGCCTCAAAATACTGAGATCCACCTTATTCATCCGGACGGTCTTCCAGCCCCTTGTATTCTCATTTATAAGCGCGTCCAGCTCCTCTGCCTTTAAGATCACAGCAAGCGCCTTCGTACGGATATACTCCATATCCGCCTCCTTCGGCTCCCCGCTCTCCAGCTGTTCAAAATACAACTGCATCTGCCGGGGCATCTCGCTGTCACTGTTAAATTCATAGCTGAAGACCATTTTAAAAATATGCTCCCGTAATTCCGACCTTCTCACTTAAGCCTCCTCCGGCATATCCACTCCTGCGACCCGGATGTTGACATCCGCAACCTCAAGGCCTGTCATATTCTCGATCGCCGCCTTAACCTTTTCCTGTACCTTCTCCGTAACGTCCTTGATACTGTATCCGAACTTCATATTCATCGCAAGCGACACCGTCACAATCCCCTCCAGCACATCAACCTTCACACCTTTGGATAAAGACTTTCTGCCAAGCTTGTTGACCAGCTCCTTCGTAGCATTTCCCACCATAGAAGCCACGCCGTCAACCTCCATTGCCGCAAGCCCTGCGATGATTGCAACCACCTCGTCCGCGATCTTAACCTCGCCCAGATTTTCCTCGGTCTTTATTGTATAAGTATTCTTTTCTTCCTTTGCCATTTTCTGAAACCTCCTGTCTGCTGGTTTTACATTTCTATCCATTATAACAAATTTACACCATTTTGCAAAGTGGGGACAGGGTATTTTTAATCTGGGACGGAGTTTTTTTTAAAAAACTCCGTCCCAGATTAAAAATACCCTGTCCCTGACTGATCGCCCTACCGGGCGAATTCTGTCAGCACAAGTCCTTCATTTCTCTCCTGCGTCATACGGATGCTCCATTCATTCACGAATAACAGAAGCGGACGCCCCTTCAGATCCTTTACACGCTTCATATCGGAGGTTCCGGATATCTTCAACACATCAATCTCCGTATTTTCGATCCACCGGATATACTCATACGGAAGACTGTCCATCCGGATCTCTACGTTATATTCATTTTCCAGCCGGTATTTAAGCACATCGAACTGCAGCACGCCGACTACGCCGACGATAATCTCCTCCATGCCGGTATTAAATTCCTGGAAGATCTGGATCGCACCCTCCTGGGCAATCTGATTGATACCTTTGATGAACTGCTTTCTCTTCATGGTATCCACCTGACGCACTCTTGCAAAATGCTCCGGGGCAAAGGTAGGGATCCCCTCGTAGCTGAAATGTTCTCCCGAAGCGATAAGGGTATCTCCTATAGAGAAGATGCCCGGATCAAAAACTCCGATGATATCGCCGCCGTAGGCCCTTTCCACCATCCTTCTCTCGCTCGCCATAAGCTGCTGGGGCTGAGACAGCCTCACCTTTTTCCCGCCCTGCATATGATACACGTCCATCCCCGCCTCGAAGGAGCCGGAGCAGATCCGCATGAACGCGATCCTGTCTCTGTGGGCTTTGTTCATATTTGCCTGAATCTTAAAGACAAACGCGGAAAATCCTTCCTCCGACATCGGGTCGATCAGTCCTTTATCCGACATCCGGGGAAGCGGCGGGGTCGTCATTTTAAGAAAATGCTGCAAAAATGTTTCCACACCGAAGTTCGTAAGCGCCGACCCGAAAAATACGGGCGACAGCTCTCCCTTGCTTACAAGCTCCTGGTCAAACTCTGCACCGGCGCCGTCCAAAAGCCAGGTCTCCTCCTCAAGCTTCGCTCTCTGTTCCCCGCTTATGAGTCCGTCAAGCTCAGGAGCCTCCAGTGACACCTTCTTCACCTCTCCCTGGATCGTTCCCTTTCTCGTGTCAAAAAACAGCTCCACCTCTTTTTCGTTTCTGTCATAAACTCCTTTGAATTCCTTTCCGGAGCCAATGGGCCAGTTCACCGGACAGGTCGCGATCCCAAGCTCATTTTCTATATCATCCAGAAGCTCAAAGGTATCCATCGCCTCCCGGTCCATCTTATTTATAAAGGTGAAAATAGGAATATGGCGCATGGTGCACACCTTAAAAAGCTTCCTTGTCTGTGCCTCCACACCCTTCGACGCATCGATCACCATAACCGCCGAATCCGCTGCCATCAGCGTCCGGTACGTATCCTCCGAGAAATCCTGGTGTCCCGGCGTATCCAGGATATTGATGCAATACCCGCCATAATTAAACTGCAGCACCGAGGAGGTTACCGAGATACCCCTCTCCTTCTCTATCTCCATCCAGTCAGAAACCGCATGCTTTGCCGTCGCCTTTCCCTTCACACTTCCCGCCTGATTGATCGCCCCGCCGTACAGCAGGAATTTCTCCGTAAGTGTCGTCTTGCCCGCATCCGGATGGGAAATAATTGCAAATGTCCTTCTTCTTTCTATCTCTTTTTTTACTTCACCTGTGATCTGCGACATATCCTTCCAACTCTCCTAACTGTAGTATATCCTGTAAATCAAACCGCTAAACAGTATATCACACCGCAGAAATTTCCTCAACATAAAAAATGAGCCGGATATCCCTTTAGACATGCCAAAAGCCCGGAGCATCCTCCCGCCTTCGCAGAAGCCTATCCGACGCTCCGGGCCGTGTTTTCACCGTCCGTACTATTTCCCTTCGGAATACACCGGAGTGATCACAATATTTTCCGGCGCTATTCCTGTTTTTCTCGTTACAATATCCTCGATCTGTGCAAGGCTGGCATCATCGATCTCCTGTGCATTGATCACCACGTCTGCCGAGTCTGCGGTAAGATTTACCACACTTTCGCTGAAGCCCTTCGACGCAAGCATCGTCTCGGCAGCCGCCTCTTTTTCTGCAATATCCGTCATAGCCACCATCTGATTCACCGCATCCTGCTTCTGCTCGTCGCTTAAGCCTTCATTATCAATAATCTCAAGCAGTGTCTCCTTATTCTTTGCACGGACCTGCTCTCTTGTAACCTTCGCCTCTGCCACAACCACGCTCGCCTCGCCGGAGGTAAGTACTGCCTCGCCGGGAGTTCCGTCGACGCTTCCGTCGCCGTCCTTGCTTTCAATATCATCGGAAGCACTTGCCAGATCCTCCTCGGAGATATCCAGAAGCTCCTGATTAGCAACTTCATTGTTCGCCGTTGTTGCCTTTTTCTCATTGCTGAATAATCTGCCGGAATAATTCAGATATCCCGCCGCAGCAATCATTATCGCCAGCGCTGCGATAACAATCTGATTCTTTTTAAATATTCGTTTCACTTACGCTTCCCTCCTACCTTTCACTATTCTAATCTTATGCGTGTCTATTCCAAATAATGCCTGAACTGCCTCAGTAATATTTTTTACGACGACTGCATTGTCTCCTCCGGGGGCGATGACGACCACTCCCTCCACCTGGGGGCTTAGCTCCTTGCTCACATATGGATTGCTCCCGTCTGTCCCGTCATATACCGCCTCCTCGCTGTGTGTCATATTCCGCGTCGTCCTGCTGCCCCCCTGGCTGTCGGTTTCCTCTACATTTTCACTACTCTCCTGCGTATCTTTTTCAACGACCCGCTCCTTCGAAGCCGCCAGTGTAATCATAACGGACACCTCCCCCGCCCCGTCCATCTTTGACAGAATATTTTCCAGCCGTGTCTCAAGCATGTCAACATATGCCTCCTCTGTTCCGCCGCTCCCCGGCAGGTCATCGGAAAGATAGCTGTCCTTTTTTTCCTCTCCCGCCCCTCCTTCTCCGTCCGGTATGGAGATCACAAGAAGGAGAATTCCCGTAAGAAGCAGGATCAAAAGCCTGTCTTTTCTCCAGAATTCCTTCCTGAAAATCCTTTTACCATTCAATTTGAATTCTTTCCACTCCAATCCCTTCTCCCTCCTGCTCCGTCTGTTCCTCATACTTCTCTGTCCGTGCACCCTCCTGATATTCTGTGTACATTTCCGTACCCTGGTCTATAAAATCCTGAATCCGCACTTCCGTTCCAAAAAGCCTGAGTATAGGTGTCATAATCATCAGAATCAGCACCAGGCCCGTAAAAAAACGGATGTATTTTCGGTAATCCCGGTTCGGCACCGCATGCAGGGCAGCCGTCACCAGCACAAGATAAAACGCCACATTCTGTATCCATTCATAAATATAGTCAAACATCCTGCCTCCTTATATATTTCCTGTGGACGCGGATACCGCCACAATCGTAAGAAGAAATAAAAATCCCGCCGAAAATATGATCCGCATCAAAAGCCTGCACCCTTCCGCCACACTCTCCACACATCCGGTTACCCGCTTATCCGATATCGGCTGAATCAGCGCTGCGCTCAGCTTATACATAAGAACGATACAGCCGACCTGTACAAGGGGAAATACACACAGCGCCAGGCAGATCACCGCCCCTGTCACGCCAATTCCGTTCTTTACCAAAACCGCCGTTCCAAGCACTACCTCCGTCATACCGCCGATCGCGTCGCCAATCCCCGGGATCGCCTCGGCTCCTCTGGTGACCACGCTCCTTTTCACCGTGTCCACCGCCGGACTTATCAGGCTCTGCATCACGTTCAGGCCTATCACACAGGTAAGAAGTGATTTTAAGATCCAAGAAACCGCCGTCTCTATCAGCTCTGCAAATTTACTCAGGTATTCTTCCTCCGACAGGAAATTAAGTATCTTGACCATCATATATACATGCACGAGAGGCAGCAAAAGCTTCACGATCAGAAGCTCCACCAGAAAGATCAAAAACAGCACCAGATTATAAAACGCCCCTGCCGTCACGCTTCCCTTTGCAATCGTTAACGCCAGAAAATAAACCGGGCAGAATACGCCCATGAAGGCAGTCAGGCTCTCGAGCCCCCCCTGCGTCCACTCCACTACCGCCCGGAAGGAATTTAAGGATAACGCGATCAGCAGCATATATATAATATAGAAGCTCACCTCCGAGATCTGCCTGTTCTGGAATACGTGTCCGAAATTTGTAAATACCGCCGCCATTACCGCCAAAAACAGAATATGCATCAGATTTTCTCTGCTGCTTCTCAGCGCATAGGTAAGCTGCTCTGCCGCAAGCTTTCCGAAAAGTTCCGCCGTAACCTGCATATCCCCGGAAAGCACCTTAAAGAGAGTCTCCTTAAAATCAGGAGGATCCTCCGGGAACAGCTCACCCAGCTCCTTATCAATCCCTCGAAAGTCAAACTGCCGGATCAGCTCTTCCGAGATCTGCTCCTCCGAAACACTCTCTTCCGAAACGATCTCCTCCCCTTCAGACAACTCTGCTCCCTTCACACAATGCATATCTCCGTACCACAGCATGCTGCATGCCGCCGCCAGAAAAGCTGCCGCTATTACCTTGCCGCATCTCCGGATCATCTCCCGCCTCCCCTTTCTTAATTACAGTCCGCTCCTGACCGGCAGCCTTTTCATACCTTATGACAGGAAATCCCGGATCGCACCAAGAAGCGCCATCAGCACCGGCATGCTTAAGACCAGCACGGCAAGCTTTCCGAAGATCTCTATCTGCACGGCAACCGCCTGATATCCCGCATCCTTACAGATACCTGATGAGAATTCTGCAATATAGGTAATTCCAAGCATCTTGATCAGCGTCCCGATATATGCCGTATCCATATGTATATAGTCTCCGATCATCTTTACGGCCGCCACAACCGCCCCCATATGCCCGAGCACATAGGAAAATATAATCAGGCTGACGGCAAGACTGATGTAGACGCCATACTCTTCCTTTCCCCTTTTAAACTGCACCGCAAGGAGCACTCCTGTAGTTCCGATAATGCCGATCCGTATCATGTCCATAGCCAGGTCCTCCCTCTACAATGTGAACAGACGCTGTATGGATTCGAACAGATCATAAATATACGGCACGATCCAGAGCAATACGAGGATCAGTCCTGCAAGGCTCGTCAGAAATGCCTGCTCCTCTCTCCCGCTGTGCTTGAGAACCTGGCTTAATACCGAGACAAGAATCCCTACCGCAGCAATCTTAAATATTACATTTACGCTCATGTACTCCTCCCTCTAAAACAGCAGGGTGACGATAAGCATTCCGCTCATAACACCCAGGCAGTGGTATAATCTTACCTTTGTTTTCATTTCCCTCCGCATCTCATCTATGGAGCCGGCAAGCTGTGTAAGATAGAGCTCTACCGCGTTCACCTGGAACTGGACATCTGCCGTCCCCAGCCTCTCACCCAGCTCCAGAAGACGCAGAAGCTCCGTCTGTGTAAGTGCGGAGGCTTTCAGACATTCTCCTATGCTTGTCTTCCAAATGCATACAAAGCTTCCCCCGTCCCGTTTCTTAAGCCTCTCACCCAGCTCCAGAAGCCATGCTCCATAGGGCATTCCGGCGTTTTTTCCGATATAGGAAAATATTTCTCCCAGAGGGCTCCTGGCATAACGGATCTCACTTTGAATCTGTAAAAAAAGCTGTCTTAAATATTCCGTCTGCCTATACTGCTCCCTCAGCCTTTCCGCCCTTTCCATGCCAAGCAATGAAGCAGCACAGATGACCAGAATGCACCCCGTGATTTTCAGCATATCCTCTTCTCCGGAAGTCTTTCTCTGAACAGACAATCCGTTCTGTCATCATAGATTCCGAATATCTCTCCTACTCTTGTCTGGTTTCCGAGCAGAATATATCTCTCAAATCTCTTTTCCCGGATCAGGCGGTCAAGCACCGGTTTCTTCTTAAGCTCCTCCACAGATTGTCCATGGACCGTGGCAATCAGCCTGCATCCGCAGTGCATGGCATACTCGATGGCATGTACATCCTCCTCGGCACCGATCTCATCCACCGCTATGACCTCCGGACCCATGGAACGGATCAGCATGATCATTCCCTCGGCCTTCGGGCATCCGTCCAGAATATCGGTCCGTATGCCAAGCTGATTCTGTGCCACTCCCATGTAGCAGCCGCCGATTTCCGAGCGCTCGTCCACTACTCCCACGGATTTTCCTTTAAGATACGAGTTCCCGTCTGAGATCTGGCGGATCATATCTCTGAGAAGAGTTGTTTTCCCGCACCGCGGCGGTGATATGATCAAAGTATGATAAAGCTCTCTCTGCCTTGTAATATAAGGAAACACCTTGTCCGCACACCCGATCACCTCGTGGGACATCCTCACATTGACAGAGGAAATATGCTTTATATTTTTCACTTTTCCCGCTTCAATAATGACCTGTCCTGCCACGCCGATCCTGTGTCCTCCCTCTATTGTAATAAATCCCTGCTTCATCTCCTGTTCATAAGCATACAGAGAATAGCTGCTCACATAGTCAACCATCTCCCTTAAGTCCTCCTTTGTCACGATATACGGCTCTCCGCGCGCACGCTCTGCAAAAATCTCCTCTCCGTCATATATGAGGAGCAGAGGTCTCTGCGTCCGAAGCCTGATCTCCTGAAGATATTCAAAATCTGTTATCCTCTTTTTCAGAAGCAGGCGGACGCCCCGCGGAAGTATATTCAGGATTCTGTCTCCCTGCATGGTCATCACCTCTTTACGTAAATATATGTCCATGCCCTCAATTTATTCCACCTGCTTTTTATTTTTTCTTCACCGGCACAAAAATAAAGCGCCAGGTTTTTCTATCACCTTTAATGATAGAAAAACCTGGCGCTGTTCATAAATGTACTTATGCAAAAACATTTACTATTTCTTTCTGTAGGCTCTGGTTAACAAAGCCTCCTGAAGAACCTGTGAAAAATTAATATTCTTCCTTTCTGCAAATGTATTTAACCATGCCGGAATCGTTACATTTTTCCTGACTGCTTTTTCACCGTATTTTTCAGTAATAACTGCCATATCTAATAACACCATATTAATCTCTCCGTTTTCCCCCGGAAGTATATCTTTATATTCTGACGCTTTCGGAATGGAGGCATCTCTTTCCAGTTCATCAAGCACCCATCCGCCCGCCGCCTCCTCGGCCATCTCAAATGCCTCTTCAAGATCCTTACCTTCTGTTACACATCCGGGAAGATCCGGAAATTCAACGACATACCCTCCGCTTCCATCTGAAAACGGATAAAAAACAGCCGGATATATTAATTTCATATTTTCTATGCCTCCTTCTAAACACAAGCCTTACTTATCCCTGCCTGCTTCAAAATAGATTTGACAGTATCTATGTGTAAATCTTTTCCATGCTCCGGCACTGTGACCTTGCCGGCTTTAACAGGGTGCCGGTATTGATGATGGGAGCCTTTTTGTTTTACCTGATACCATCCATCCTTTATAAGTATTTTTTCAACCTCTCGAAATTTCATTCGATACTTACTCCTCCCCTAATTCTAATGCGCATTATGCGTATTGTCAAGACAACTGATCAAAATTTGCTAATTGGGATATGCTTTCGATTCAAAATTTTTGAAAATATACCGCTCTGTGAATTAGACACTTGATAAAGCAGAATGCTTTATTCATACGACATTTACATTATGATAATAACATATGCTTTTTGATGGAACAACTTAACTTTTCCTTAATATGCTCTTATTCCATTTTGCAATAAGGCACTTTCAGGCGGCGGTCACTGTACATACAGCGGCCGCCGCCTGAAAATCCTCTTACATATCACCGTCCATATATCACGGCAAGCCTCTTCATTTCCTCCTGAAGCTCTTTTCCAAACTGCCCCTCTTTAAGCCTCCACATCCAGTTTATCCCGAGTGTGGAAGGCTTGTTGGTCCTCGCCCTGTCATCGAGCCCTAAGTAGTCCTGCAGAGGAATAATACACAGGTCAGCCACACTCCCGAGGGCCAGCCGAATCAAACGCTTCGGAATCTCCTTTTCATCCGAGCGGAAATCCTGCAGATACTCCCGCACCATGCGCCGCTCCTTCGGCGTAATGTTCCTGAACCAGGATACCAGAGTCTCATTGTCATGGGTTCCCGTATACACCACGCAGTTGCGGGGATAATTATGCGGAAGGTAATCGCTGGCATTTCCGGTATCCCGCTCGTCAAAGGCAAACTCCAGCACGCGCATATTGGGATATCCGCTGTCACGTACAAGCTGCTTTACCGATTCGGTCATATAGCCCAGATCCTCTGCGATGATCTTTCTCTCACCCAGATGATAGGAAACGGCCCGGAACAGATCCATCCCCGGTCCTTTCTCCCACCAGCCGTTCGCCGCCGTCTTATCTCCGCAGGGGATCGCATAATATTCATCAAAACCGCGGAAATGGTCGATTCTTAACACATCATACATGGTAAAGCAGTGAGATATCCTCCTCACCCACCATTCAAAACCGGAGTTCTTATGCACCTCCCAATTGTAAAGAGGATTCCCCCACAGCTGCCCCGTCTCAGAAAATGCATCCGGCGGACATCCCGCAACCTGCACCGGCCGGTTATTCCTGTCAAGCTTAAAAAGCCATGGGCTTGCCCACGTATCCGCACTGTCCATCGCCACATAGATGGGAATATCCCCGATGATTTCAATTCCCTTTTTATTTGCATATTCCTTAAGACGCTCCCACTGCTCATAGAACTTAAACTGCATATACTTCTGGAATTCGATGTCAAAATATAATTCCTCCCGGTAATAATCGAGCGCATTCTGCCACCGGAAGCGGATATCCTCCGCCCACTCGCTCCAGGGCTTACCCTCAAACCGCCCCTTTACTGCCATAAAAAGAGCATAGTCCGAAAGCCAGTAATCCTGCTCCTTTGCAAATGCAAGAAACTTCGGGTTCTCTGCGATACTGCTTCTTTCATAAGCCTTCCTCAAAAGCTGAAACCTCTCAAGATACAGCCTCTCATAATCCACTCTCGTCTCGTCGCTTCCAAAATCCGCCTCCTCACATTCCGACTCTGTAAGGACACCCTCCTCAATCAGGGTTTCAAGGCTTATGAAATATGGATTCCCTGCAAATGTGGAAAAGGACTGGTACGGAGAATCCCCGTAGCTTGTAGGTCCCAGAGGCAGGATCTGCCAGGCGCTCTGCCCCGCTTTTACAAGGCTGTCTACAAACTCATAAGCATCCTTCCCGAATCCTCCGATTCCATATTTCCCCGGCAGACTGCTTACCGGCAGCAATACGCCGCATCTTCTGTCAGACATAACCTTCCTCCTTTCATTTTTTAGCCAAAACCTCCATGGGAATAAAGGCGGAACATTTTCATGCCCGCCCTTAAGCTTACAAATCCCACTTTACTTTTCTGTCTTTAAAATAATATTCTCTGTCATGCTCTCCTACCTCGCGGAGCACCCTGCACGGATTCCCGACCGCCACCACACCGGACGGAATATCCTTCGTCACGACGCTTCCCGCGCCGATAACCACGTTATCTCCGATGGTGATACCCGGCACGATCGCTGCATTTGCCCCGATCCAACAGTTTCTTCCGATATGCACCGGCATATTATACTGGAGCCCCTGATCGCGAAGCTCAGGACAGATCGGATGCCCTGCCGTAGCGATCGTCACATTCGGCCCGAACATCGTATAATCACCCACATAGATATGCGTATCATCCACAAGAGTGAGATTAAAATTCGCATAAATATTTTTTCCGAAATGAACATGATGACCGCCGAAATTAGCGTGCAGAGGGGGCTCGATATAGCATCCGTCCCCAATCTCTGCAAACATTTCCTTTAAGAGCCTTTCCCTTTTATCCAGCTCTGTCGGGCGTGTCATATTAAAATCATACAGCCTGTCCAGGCAGACGAACTGCTCCTTTAATATCTCCTCATCATGAGGAAGATAAAGCTCCCCGCTGTGCAATACTTCTCTTATATCCATATTCTACTCCGCAACATCCTTCATGCTGAATGAAAATCTTCCCATCTTGTCCTTTCCAAGACATACAACCTTCACACGGTCGCCAAGCGTCAGCACATCCTCCACGCGGTTTACTCTTTCCTTTGAGAGCTTGGAAATATGCACCATGCCTTCCTTGCCCGGTGCAAACTCTATAAACGCGCCGAACTCCTTAATGCTGATTACCTTTCCTTCCAGAACCTGTCCGGCCTCAAATTCCGTCACGATGATGTAAATAAGCTTCTGAGCCTCTTCCATGCTTGCGGCTTCCGTACCGCAGATCGATACCGACCCGTCATCCGTGATATCAATCTTGACACCTGTCTGCTCGATAATCGCATTGATGGTCTTTCCGCGCTGTCCCACAACATCACCGATCTTCTGAGGATCGATCTGCATCTGGATGATCTTCGGCGCATATGGTCCGACCTCCGGCCTCGGCTCTGCGATCGCCTTATTCATAACCTCGTCAATAATATATGTCCTTGCCTTCTTCGTAGCGGCGATCGCTTCCTCAATGATCGGCCTCGTAAGTCCGTGGATCTTAATATCCATCTGGATCGCGGTAATACCCTTATGGGTACCTGCCACCTTAAAGTCCATATCGCCGAAGAAGTCCTCAAGACCCTGAATGTCTGTAAGCACGATGTAATCATCATCTGTATCTCCCGTTACAAGCCCTGCGGAAATACCTGCTACCGCGGACTTGATCGGAACCCCTGCCGTCATAAGAGACATAGAGGATGCACACACACTCGCCTGGGAAGTAGATCCATTCGACTCAAAGGTCTCAGACACCGTGCGGATCGCATACGGGAATTCCGCCTCACTCGGCAGCACCGGCACAAGCGCACGCTCCGCCAGCGCACCGTGGCCGATCTCGCGGCGTCCCGGGCCTCTGGACGGCCTTGTCTCACCGACAGAGTAAGACGGGAAATTATAATGATGCATATATCTCTTCGGCGATATGG
>CAQNVT010000102.1 GCA_948844705.1 uncultured Dorea sp. | reverse complement strand
GAGATGTCCAGATCGCCGTATAAAATGATTGCAAGGGTCCGCGGGATCGGTGTCGCGCTCATAACAAGCACGTGGGGCGCTCCGCCCTTTTCTGCAAATGCTTCCCTTTGCTTTACGCCGAATCTGTGCTGCTCGTCTGTGACCACCAGCGCCAGATTATCATAGGTTACCGCCCCTTGTATCAGCGCATGGGTCCCGATGATAATCCTGGCAAGCCCGCACTCGATCCGGTCATAGGCTCTTCGCTTTTCCTTTGCCGTCATGGATCCGGTAAGAAGCACCACCTTATGAGGAATCCCGTAAGCCTCAAACAGTCCGGTAATCGATTCATAGTGCTGCCTTGCCAGAACCTCCGTAGGCGCCATCATGGCTGCCTGATAACCGTTAAACGCCGTGTTCATAAGCGCAAGCACGGCTACGATCGTCTTTCCCGAGCCCACGTCACCCTGAACCAGTCTTGACATGACCGTATCCGAAGCCATGTTCTCTTCAATCTCCTGCCAGACCTTTTTCTGTGCGCCTGTGAGCTCAAAAGGAAGCGCATCGATAAATGCGTCCACTCTGGCATCCTTTTTGATCACATATTCATTTGCAAGTCTCTCATTTTTATCCTTAAGCCTTCGAAGAGACAGGATAAACTCCAGAAATTCTTCAAAAACCAGCCGTTCCCTGGCATGAAAAAACACTTCCTTATCCTCCGGGAAGTGAATTCCTCTCACCGCATAATTATATTCGGCCAGGCCATATTTTAACCGAAGCTCCGACGGCAGCGGATCTCTTGTAAGATCCAGATTGTCAATCACCTGACGCACTGCCTTTGACACCGTATTGTTCGAAAGACCTGCCGTAAGCCCGTAAAACGGCTGGAGGGTATGAAGCTTATCCTCATACTTTTCACTGGGATAATAGATCTCCGGATGCTCCATCACAAGCCCGGTCTTTCTTCCGGCCACACGGCCTCTGAGCGTGATCAGTCCTCCTCCTGCCAGTGTACTCCGAAGAAACGGCATATTAAACCAGATGACCCGAAGCGTCCCGGTAATATCCTTCACATATGCAGTCGTCACCTGCATCCTGTTGCCGGCGGATACCTGCACGCGTCCGTAGAGCATGCCGGTCACCGTCATTGTCCGGCCCTCCTCTACTTCGCTTACAGGCACGCTCTCCTCATACACGTCATACCCGCGCGGATAATACCGCAGGAGGTCTCCTGCGGTATAAATGCCGATTTTTCCAAATAATTTTTCTGTCTTCTCCCCGATGCCCTTTAATTCCCGAATTTTACTTTGCTCAATCATCCCTGTTTTTATTCTACCGCCAGTACATAATAGTAGATCGGCTGTCCTCCGCCGTGTACGTCCACATCCACATCCGGATATAAGGCTTCGATCTCCTTCATGAGAGCCATAGCCTTCTCCTCGCTTACCTCCTCGCCGTAATAGAGGCTTATAAGCTCCGAATCCTCATCTACAAGCTGTGAAAGCATTTCCTTTGTAGTCTCCTCTACATCCTTTCCTACCGCAAGGATTCCGCTGTCACCGATACCCATGATATCGCCCTCATGGATCTCCTTATCGTCGATATGCGTATCACGCACCGCATAGGTAACCTGCCCGGATTTTACATGTTTGATCTCCTCAAGCATCGTCTCCTCATTTGACGTCGCATCCGCATCCGGCATGAAATTAATAATAGCGGTAATTCCCTGAGGTACGGTCTTTGTCGGTATGACGATAATATTTTTATCCTCCACAAGCTCCTTTGCCTGATTTGCCGCCAACACGATATTCTTGTTGTTCGGAAGAATGAAGATCGTCTCTGCGTTTACCTGGTCAATGGCATTCAGCATATCCTCCGTGCTCGGATTCATCGTCTGTCCGCCCTCGATAATATAATCTGCGCCCAGCTCCTTAAAGATCTCATTCATGCCTTCTCCTATGGATACCGTGATAAATCCCATAGGCTTTGCAGGGCCGGATGCTTTTTTCTTTTCCCTTTTCTCTTCGGTCTCCTTTGCCGCCTGCTCCTTTGCAAGCTTTTCGGCATCACGGATCAGCTTCTCCTGATGCTCCTCTCTCATATTGTCGATCTTCATGCGGGAGAGCTGTCCATAGGTAAGCGCCTTCTGAATCGCAAGACCCGGATCGTTTGTATGCACATGAATTTTCACCACATCTTCGTCTGCAACGCACACGATAGAATCGCCGATGGAAGAAAGATATGCCTTAAGCTCCTGCTCATCCTCCCCTGAGAATTCCTTTTCCGTCAATATAATAAACTCTGTACAGTAGCCGAACTTGATATCCGCCTCCGCCTGCGGCTCTGCCTTCACGGTAACTTTGCCCGAAGCAGGCGCGATCGCGCTGTAATCCACTTCCTTTCCAAGAAATGCATCGTACGCACCGCGGATCACCTCAAGAAGTCCCTGTCCGCCGGAATCTACAACTCCCGCCTCCTTAAGCACCGGAAGAAGCTCAGGGGTCTTTTCTAGCACCTCTGCGGCATATTCGATCACTGCCGGGATAAATTCCTCCAGATCTTCTGTGGCAAGGGCCATCTCCGAGGCCTTCTCTGCAATTCCGCTTGCCACGGTAAGAATCGTACCCTCCTTCGGCTTCATGACAGCCTTGTAGGCCGTATCTCTTGCCCTCTGGCAGGCCGCCGCAAGACCGGCCGCGTCTATCTCGTTTTCTTCGCGAATCGCTTTTGTAAAGCCTCTTAAGAGCTGGGACAGGATCACGCCGGAATTTCCTCTTGCTCCTCTTAAAGAGCCCGATGAAATCGCCTTGGCCAGCTCCTTCATGCCCGGATTTTTAAGCGCGGTCACTTCCTTTGCCGCAGACATGATTGTAAGCGACATATTCGTTCCGGTGTCACCGTCAGGAACCGGGAATACATTAAGCTCATTGATCATTTCCTTCTTCGCTTCAATATTCTGTGCACCTGCAAGAAACATCTTTGCAAGCATATCTGCATTAATCGTTTTTGTAGCCACTTTCCTATGTCCTCCTCTTACTAATCGATGACTCTTACACCTTCGATATAGATATTAATTTTATCCACAGGCATTCCCGCAAATTCCTCTACACGGTATTTTACATTGCTGATCAGATTCTCGGTCACCGCCGAGATGCTTACTCCGTATGCAACGATAATATGAAAATCAAGAGTTACATGATTATCATCAGAAATATCCACCTGAATGCCGCGGGTTAAGCTCGCGCGCTTCAGAAGATGAACAAGACCATCCTTTACATTGACCGCAGCCATGCCCACGATTCCGAAACACTCCATAGCTACAGCGCCGGCATATTTTGCAATAACCTCCTGGTCAACGGTTATGATGCCGTGATCTGTACTCATACATCCTTTCATAAATGAAACCTCCACTTCTACACATCATACAAAATGTATCTTTACGCAATATCAATATTATACTCTGTTTTCCACTATATTACAAATAAAAATTGCAATGATTCCTTCTTTAGCCATATATACAACAAAAAAACTCAGATTCCGCAGCTGAAACCTGAGTTTATCTGTCTGTCTTAACTATGCACGCTCTACTTTTCCTGACCTAAGGCAGGAAGTACATACATACATCTTCTTTGTTCCGCCGTTCTCTGTCTTAACACGAACAGACTTTACATTAGACTTCCAAATCTTTGGTGTTTTTCTATTAGAGTGGCTTACATTATTTCCAAAGTGAGCACCCTTTTCACAAATAGCACATTTAGCCATGACTGCACCTCCTAACGCTCCTATATAGCTCGACCATACGAACTCACAACACTAATATCTTAGCAGATAGAGCGCGGAAATGCAAGTACTATTTCCAAATTTTCCTTACAATCAGCAGCAAAATAAATTAAACCCTGCCAGAATACACAGAATAATACACAGTACCTCCACAAATGTATTCGGCAGTATGAGGGCAAGTATCATCCCTACCGCTACCCAGAACAGGGCAAATCCGATGATCCGTTTCAGGCGTACCACCCTTTCGGAATGCTTTACTGCCATTTTATGCAGGCATCCTCACAAAAATTCCTTTTACGCCTCGTCCTCATTCAAAATATCCATCACATCATCCTCTGTGATCCTGGAGCTCTTTCCGGCCGAAAACTTATCTACCACATCCGGAACCATATCCAGGATCTTTGTGATCGTATCCTGATTCTTAACATTGACAAGCCTTGTCTGTCCGTTCTGGATCACGAGCACCGCACAGGGCGTCATCTTGCCCCCGATACCGCCGGCGCCTTTGTCTTTATTCTCCTTGCCCCATGCACCCGCACCTACCGCAAAGGATACGTCTACAAGAGGAAGGATAATCGTATCTCCGATATGGATCGCGTCTCCCACCACCGTCTTGGACGTTACGACTCCTTCGATTCCTTTAAACAGAGCCTCCACCGTTCCCTTGAAATTATTGTCTGCCATAGCTGGTTCCTCCTACCTTCTATAATTCAAAATTTTTAACGTCTCTGTATGTCCTGCGGACATTTCTGCACCAGATCATATTCCAGCACAAGATCAGGAAATGACATGCATAGATCCTTCCGCATATCTCGGCGCGCCCCTTAAGCACCCGGTTCTCAAAATCCGGCGTAACTGCCAGCGAATCCCCCAAAACCGGATACAGGATACTGAGCCCCGCCAGCACCTGCCCTGTCGTGCATGGGTCGGAAAAGCCAAAGCGTGCCTCCAGCAGAAGCTTTTTCGGCTTCAATCTTCTAAGAAGCCTGAAGAGCTCCTTTTTTCCCTTGCGGAATGCTCCTATATGCGTCTCATCTCTTAAAAATTCCAGGATCCTGTCCTTCTTTTCCTTAAGCTTTCTTATCTTTTCAGCAATCCTGTGAAGGAACCCCGAAATTTTTCCAGGAAGGCCTGTCCCTTCTTCAGAAGGTTCCTCCTGTTCCGTAACGACTTCAGAAGCTTCATCGTCTCCGGATTCTGTTTCCGGAATTTCTTCCATGCTTTTCTCGCTTTCTTCCTCGCCGCCTTCAGGCTTTTCCGGGACTGCATGGCTTTCCTCAGATACCTCTTCCTTGCTTTCAGAAATTTCTGGAGCTTTCTCAGATCCTGTTTCTTCACTTTTCCTCTCTTTGGTGTTACTTTCCTCATGGTCGCTTTCTTCCTCCTTTATCTGTCCTCCGGTTTTTTTTATCCATAAAATCCTGATCCGCCATTTCAGCTTCTGTTCCTTATAATATATATCCAGACGGATAAGCCTTAAAAGCCATGTGACACAGATCCTGCTCTTTAAGGACTTAAGATTCCCGTCGCATTTTCCCAGAATCTCATAGCGTACAGGCACAAAAAGAACAATACAGGCCAGTAATACTACTATTCCCAATATCACCGCCAATATGATGCCTGCTATTTTTAAAATTAAGAGAAGTATATGTAGCATCTTAACCTTCCTGTTCTTTTTTTAATATATAGCCGCGGATATCCGCTCCCTTTGTTTCATTATACACCTCTTTTGTAATTTCTTCCACTAATTCTATCGTTTCCTCAAAACCTTTTCCGATTCCTACCACAAAAAAATCTTTCCTGGGGAAATCCGGCTGCAACAGCTGCGTGCAGGCATAGATCTCCAGCTGGTTTCTCTCCGTCTCCGGCAGGGCGATAATATGGATATCCGGCTGAAGCTTTCTTCTGTTCAGCCTCCGTATCACCTTATCCTTTTTCTTTTCTACGCTCTCGCTCAGATAAAGATACCGATAATATCTCATACCGCCCATCCTTTCACTTTACTGATAATAATATGCATCAAATACCTGCTTCGCCATATTCACGGCGCTTGCGGTACCGTCAGACGATTCGATGATGATACTGATCACAAGCTCCGGATTGTCTACGTTGGACATTCCCACAAACCAGGAATGATCCTTTTCCTCATCGGAGCTGTACTCGGCCGTTCCGGTCTTACCTGCCGCCGTATAGCTCTGTCCGCTCAGGACAGAGGCCGTCCCGTACTCTGCTACCGATGTCATATAGTCCTTAAGCTGCGCCGCCTCTGCGGAGGTCATCAGATCCTTATATTTTTCCGGCTTATTTTTGCGGATCTCTGCCCCGTTATCATTTACTACAGAATCAATGAGATAGGGTTTCATAAGCGTTCCTCCGTTGGCGATCGCAGATGTGACCAGCGCCAGATGGTAAGGGCTTACCTGTGTCTGCCCCTGTCCCATTGCCGTCATCATGCGTTCTCCGTCGGAAGCTCCCTCCTTAAGCCTGAATTCACTTTTACTGTACGGCAGGTCGCAGGGAAGCTTCGAATCAAACAGAAGTTCCTTTGCCGTGTCACGAAAAGCCGCAATATCCAGTGACAATCCGATATTGCAAAAGGAGGTATTGCAGGAATACGCCAGACTGTCTCTGAAGCTCTCGTCCCCATGTACATTTCCATTATAACAGCGAATCGTAGTATCCGCCACCGTAATTTCACCGGTACAGGAATATCCGTAGCTGTCATAGCCTGCATTTTCCCGCATATATTCCAGAGCCGTAACGATCTTAAAGGTAGAACCCGGCGCGTACTGGCCCTGAGTAGCGCGGTTTAAAAGCGCGCTGTTCTCCTCGTCCGTACTCAGGTATTCCCAGTTTTCGGCAACCCCTGCCGGGTCAAAATCCGGCTTTGACACCATAGCAAGGATCTTCCCTGTACTGGGCTCCATCACGACAACGGCGCCCTTATAGCTTCCAAGGGCGTCGTAAGCCGCCTCCTGAAGCTCTGCGTCCAGCGTTGTAACCACGCTGTCTCCCATATTTTTTTTATCCTGAAATTCGTTTTTTATTTTCTCAAGGAAAAAAGCATTCGAGGTTAAAAGGTCAAAATTAGCCAATGATTCTATCCCCGTCTTTCCCTGATCCATGTATCCCACTACATGGGCAAACATATTGCCGTAAGGGTACTCCCTTGTTTCGCTTCCGTCCTCCGATGTGACAGTCTGAGCCAGGACATGGCCGTTCTTGTCAAGGATCTTTCCTCTCGTGATCCGGTCGGCAAAGGAATCCTGTCTTGCGTTATACGGGCTTCTTACGACCTCCGTACCTCTCACCACATTAAAATACGCGATATATCCCATCATTCCGATAAAAAGCGCGACAAATACGTACGTAACTCTAGCGAACTCTTTGTTTCGGGCGCGCTTTTTCTTTGCCCTCCTGCGGTCTTCGCGGTTTGCTTCTCTTCGGTCTTTGCGGGACATCTCCCTCTTCTCTTCTTTTCTTTTTATCTTCCTGTCTGCTTCTCTTTGCTCGTAGCCTTTCTTTCTTCCTTCTCTCAATATCTTCTTCCTCGTCTTCCCTTAATATATACAGTCCCTGAATGATTGCAAACATGATGATCGTGCTGAGAAGCGAGCTTCCTCCGTAGCTGACAAGAGGAAGCGTTACACCCGTATGCGGGATGAACTTCGTCACGCCGCCGATCGTTAAGAACACCTGAAAGATATAGCAGGTTCCAAGTCCCAGGGCAACCAGCTTATAAAACAGCGTGTGAAGCTGCATGGCAATATTCAAAAACATGACATAGCAGCTCACACAGATCAGAATGATACAAAGTGCAAAAATCAGCCCCATCTCCTCGGAGATCGCCGAAAAAATAAGATCCGTCTCCACTACCGGGATCGTCTCCGGCTCTCCCTGATAAAGACCCATGCCGAACCAGCTCCCCGTGGCGATCGCAAATAAGGACTGCGCCACCTGATAACCGGCGCCGTCATATACTGCAAAGGGATCCTTCCATGCGATCACACGCACCCGGACATGGCTGAATATATAATATGCCGCCACCGACGCCACACTTCCCGCTCCCAGCCCCAATACAATATAAACGGGCTGTCTGGTCGCCACATAGAGCATCACCAGATATACCACAAAGATGATAAGCGCCGCTCCCAGATCCTTGGACGCCACAAGAATCAGCACGTGAAAGGCGGCAAGCGCCGTTGTGATCACTATATTTTTAAACTCCATCGATATCTTAAAGCTTGACGCCACGAAAAATACAAATACGATCTTCACAAGCTCCGAGGGCTGTATATTAATTCCGGCGATCTCGAAGCCGAGCATCGCTCCGTTTGACACCCGTCCCACAACAATAACCGCCGCCAGCGAGCATATGCCTACAATGGCATAAAGCTTCCTCCATTCCGACAGGAGCTTAAAACGCCGGATGATAACGGGAACCACAAGACTTAAGCCGATCGCCGCAGCCGCGATCACAAACTGCTTCACGGCAATTCCGTAATCCAGTCTGGTCAGCATGATCATCCCTATGCAAAGAAGCATACACATATTATTAATAACAAGCCTTGATACGTTCGGATAAATATTCGTATACAGAAGGATCGTCGCCGCAAAAAGTACCACCTGCATCAGATAAAATGCCATCAGCTTAAAATCCTCCGTCTCCAGATACATCACCAGATACGCGACAAGCTGGAGCAGGAACATCAGCACATTCTGCTGGAGCAAAAGCCCCCTTTTCCTGTCCGGGTCCTGATACCCGAAAATGCTGAAGCACAAAAACGTATAGATCGTTATTAATATGATCATGAGATATTTTGATAACTCTACAATAATATTTACCAAGCCTTCACCTACTTCACTCCCCGTTTAAAATGTCCTCTTGTGTACTGCATATCCGGAAGCTTTACCTCTTCGCCCTTTAAAAATGCCTTTTCATACATTTTAAGGATCCTTCGCATCTCTTCCTTCTTCTCCGACGTGAAATCAAGACGTATGCCCGCCGGAGCAAGCGCTTTTATATCCTCCGCCAGATCTGCCATAAGAAGAGGCGCACAGTTATACACTACATTATAGCAATATTTACACCTGTTTTTCACCATAAATTTATTCTGATAACGGTCCGAAAGAGCCGTCCATCCATCCATCCTGTCACAGACGCCGGAGGTCTTCCTGATACAGTTTGCCGTGATCATCACCGCCTGATAACCATAGGCAGGAAAGACGGCTCCCTCTCCGATGCCGGAGCTTTTAAGCTCGCGCCCGTTCAGCTCCGGCGGACAGGTACAGTCCTCAAAACCGGCCTGCCGCATAAAGTCTTTACTTTCCTTATTGAATACATACATATTGCTGTCAGAAATCATACTTTTCGGATAGTTTTTCTCAGAAAGCCACATAAAGCTCTCCCAGTTTCTGACCAATACTCCGTCATAGAAGGAAAGAAGCCTTTCATATAGCTCTTCATAGCAGGAAACCGCCTGCGCCCTGAATATATAAGGCATCGCCGCACGTACCTTCTTTCCCGCACTCCGAAGTTCCTTTACCTTCTTTATGACCTCAGGATCAAATGCCGCGGCATCGTCCACATAGATGACATCGGCCGAAGGAAATGCCGCCGCCTCCAGAAGCTGCTCCTTATCCTGCACCAGAATCTCGAAGGAAAGCCTGCGTCTCCCTTCCTTCCGCCCGGCTTCCTTTTCCCTTATACCTGCCCTTTCCTTTTTCGGCGCCTCACTGCGGTAAAAGCGGGACAGGATCTCCTGCTCTAATCTGGCAATCCCTTCTCTTCTCAGCTCATTTACCGCCTGCATGGGAAGAAAAACCCCGCCGTCAAGAACAATATCAAGCTTTTCAAAGATAAATTCCGTGTTTCCGGTCTTACAAAGCTTCTGCTCCACTCTGCCGCGGTCAATCGGAGCCTTTAATGCCCTCTGCACCGCGGCTCCCTCGGCGGTAACGGAGACGGCTCCGGTATTTCCTTTATATTCCAAACATAGTTTAGCACGTTTTCCCTCTGAAAGTATTAACTTACCATTAATTTTTTCTTTAATTTTATAATCCTTTCCGCCGTTCCTCTCTTTCCTCTCTTCTCTTCCTGCGGCGGAACGCCTGCCGGCCAGCATTTCCTTTCCGTTATGTCTTTTATAATAGCCGTCCGTATAGCCTCTTCTCTGGTAGGCATCTGTAAGAGCCTTCCTGTCCTCCTTTTCTACCCGGTATCCGCCTCTTCCCTTCTCAAGATAGAGATCCGCATATTTCCGGTACATACCAGTCACCGTATATACATATTCCGGCTGCTTCATCCGTCCCTCGATCTTAAAGGAATCGATTCCGGCGTCTATAAGCTCCGGCAGCAGATCAATCGTGCACAGATCCTTAAGGCTTAAAAGATCACCGTATCCTTTGCCCGGCACCGCATAAGGCAGGCGGCAGGGCTGCGCACACTGCCCTCTGTTTCCGCTGCGTCCGCCGATCAGACTGCTTAGCAGGCACTGCCCGGAATAAGAATAACACATAGCCCCGTGCACAAAGCACTCGATCTCAAGCCCGGTTTTCTCCTTCATATCCCGGATCTCGGGAAGCGACAGCTCCCTGGCCGGAACGATTCTTTTTGCACCGAGCCTTCCGAAAAACTCCGCTCCCAGAGCTCCTGTCACCGCAGCCTGCGTGCTCACATGTATGGTAAGCTCCGGAAACTGCTCTTTCACGTAACGCATAACCCCCACATCCTGCACGATCACCGCATCCAGCCCCTGCCTGTAATACGGCAGCAGATAAGCATAGAGCTCCTCAAGCTCCGCATCCTTTAGCAAAGTATTCACGGTAAGATATATCCTTCTGCCGTGCAGATGTACATAATCAATCGCCGCAAGGAGCTCTGTCTCCGCCGGATTATCCGCAAAGGCTCTCGCTCCGAACCTGCTCCCTCCTATATAAACCGCATCCGCGCCGGCGCACAGCGCCGCCTCAAGACTTTCGATCGATCCTGCCGGCGCCAGTATTTCTACTGTCTTTTTTTCACCCATAAACAAACCCCTAAAAAAGGCTGCCACATG